>JASHSE010000168.1 GCA_030036975.1 Xanthobacteraceae bacterium
CGACGATGCGGCCCGCAAGCACACGCCGTTCCATCTCCACCCGGTGTCGGGCCGCCGTGAATGCAGTTCGCAACGGTTCGCCGCGCCGCGCCTCCACCGCGAGAATCTGCTGACGGAGTTCGACGAGGGTTTGGTCTGCGGTTGACTTTGCAGTACTGCTCGGCCGGTTCGATGTTTCGATGCCGAGGCGCTCATAAAGTGCCGTGCTGAAGGCATTGACCAGCGCTGCGGCGCGCGCGCGGCGCTCATCACAGCAGCACCGCCCGCCCGCAATCCGCTTAAGTTTTGCCAACAGGCCGGCAATTTCGTGCATCGCGGCGCAAGCCTCGCCTTCATCGCAACAATGCCGGGCGGAATGCGCGGTTTCCGTGCCGGCCGACTTCGCGTAGTATGTTTAAGGAGTCGTTTCGGGCGCCGCCGGCCTTCGCTGCGGCACTTGCAGCCCACAAAACTCATCGGCCGCCTGCCGGTGCCCCGCCACAAATGGCGGCCAGCCTTGCAATCGAGGCGGTTGCATTGCCCCGCCGCGCCGGCCAAGTGGAGACAATTGCGCGCAAAAGCCATTGCTCGCCATAGTGCCGTGGATGTTGTCAGCCAAAAATGACCAGCGACGCGCCCCGTAGGCATGCATCCGCCATCGCCGCCGATTCTGTGCGTGGGACGATGCGTTCTGCGCGCGCGCAGCTTGGCAGGCTGGAACCGGCTCAAACGGATGAGTTGGCGCAGCCGGCGCGCGCTGCGCCGCTCGATCATGCCACTATCCGCGCCATCGTCGCCGGAATCATGCTCGCCATGTTCCTGTCGGCACTGGAACAGACCATCGTCGCACCGGCGCTGCCGGCCATCGGCAAGAGTTTGGGCAACGTCGATGATCTGTCCTGGGTCATCACCGCCTATCTGCTGGCATTGACGGCGACCACGCCGCTGTTCGGTAAACTCTCGGACATTTACGGCCGCCGTGCCGTCCTTCTGCTCGCCATCGGCATTTTCATTCTCGGGTCGATCGCCTGCGCGCTGGCGCCGAGCCTTTGGGCGCTGGTTCTCTCCCGCGGGCTGCAGGGTATTGGCGGCGGCGGCCTGCTGCCGATCGCTCAGACCATCATCGCCGACTTGCTGTCGCCACGCGAACGGCCGGTGGTGCAGGGCCGCACCTCGATTATGTTCATGAGCGCCAGCATTTTGGGCCCGGTGCTCGGCGGCCTCTTAACCGACCATCTGCACTGGTCGTTCATTTTCTGGATCAACGTGCCGCTTGGCGGTGTCGCGCTGGTCATGACCGAACGCGCGTTGCGCCGCTTGCCGCGCAACGACCGGCCGCATCGGCTCGACGTGATCGGCGCGGTGCTGATGGTCGGCGCGGCGCTGGCGCTGATGCTGGCGCTGAGCCTCGGCGGCACGCACGTTTCGTGGACTTCATCACGCATGATCGCGCTGCTTGGCTGTTCCGCCGCGCTATGGGTTCTGTTCGCGCTGCGGTTATTGTCGGCGCGCGAACCGTTCATCCCGCTGGCGATCCTGCACGGGCGCGTCACCAGCGCCATGACGGTCGCGGCGTTCTTTTCGATTGGCACCGTGATCGGCGTCACCATCTACATGCCGCTGTACTGCCAGACCGTGCTCGGCGTCTCGGCGAGCCTTTCCGGGTTGGCGCTGATCGCCTATATGGGCGGCGCCACGCTCGGCTCACTGATTTCGACCAGGTTCATCGTGCGCATCAGGCATTACATGCGTGTGCCGCTTGGTGGGCTCGTGGTTGCGGTGGCTATGCTCGGCGTACTGGCGATCGATCCGGCCGCCCATACCTTCGCCGAGGTGGTCGGCCTCCTGTTCGTAATCGGCTGCGGACTGGGCCCGATGTATCCGGTCAGCACCATCGTGATGCAGAATGTGGTGAAGCCGCATCAGCTCGGCACCGCAACCGGCACGCTGAATTTTTTTCGCACGCTCGGCGGCGCCATCGTGGTTGCCGTGTTCGGTGCCATCGTGCTGGGCGGCGTTGCCGGAGGCTCGGTGATGACGCTCGACAAGCTTGCCGCCGGACACAGCGATCTAGGCCCGGCGTTTCACTGGGTGTTTATCGCCGCCGCGATCTGCCTCGGCATTTCGTTCTGCTGCTTATTGGCGGTCGAGGAACGGCCGCTGCACGGGCCGCTGCACGCCGACGAAACCGCCGCCGACTAATCTCTAAGTGCCGGCACGAACGGTAGGTCGCGCCGCTTGGTCGCCCAGATGCCGGCGCAGCAAAATACCGGGCCCGTCGAGAGGCCCTGTGCCCATCATCTTGAGGGCATGCCATAGGCTGACTTGGTTCGTCGTCAGGACGGGCTTGCCCAGATCGTGCTCCAGCCGATCGATGATGCTAAACGTACTCCAATTGCCGCAAGCCAGCATGACCGCGTCGGCGCCCGGCCTGTTCACGCGGTGTCCGGCATCGAAGGCGGTTTGCGGATCGAGCAGCCCGATCTCGAGATTGCGGACGAGCCCCAGCGCCTCTTGCGCGAGGACGTTGACGCCGTTTGCTTCAAGAAACGCGACGACGCTGTGGTTGATCGAAGCGCTCCACGGCGCGCCGAGTACGATCCGTTTGACGGAAAGCACATGCAACGCCTCGAGCAGCGCTGTCGAGGCCGTGGTGGCCGGCTTGCCGCTTGCGGCGGTTATGCGGTTGATCAGTTCCTGGTCGTAGCCGGGGCCGTTGCGTGACGACGGGGCAGTCGCCGGAAAAATGATCACGTCAACGTCGACATCGGCCAGTTTTTGACTCTCGCTTTCGATTTCCCGGACGATCCGTAGCGTCGAGTCCGCATCCACGTTGTTCAACCGCATGCGCGCCACGTGCAGCGTGATATCGTCCGGCAGCGCTCTGCCGATATCCCGTTCCTGCACCGAGCTCGAGGATGGCAGGAGCAAACCGATCCGCCGAAAGTCCCTTCGCTGCGCCACGGGAATCCTCCTCGTTGGCGATGTCACACCACAGGCGAACGCCCGCCGTCGACATTGACCGCCGTACCCGTGATGTAGCTGCCTTGCTCCGACACCAGGAAGCAGGCGAGATTGGCGAACTCCTCGGCGTCGCCGAAGCGTCCGATTGGAATCTCCTTTTCGTGCGCCTTGTAGTACTCCTCGATCGGCACATTAGTCCGTTTCGCCCGCTGCACATGCTGGTCGGCGCGAATGAGTCCGACCAGCAAGGCGTTCACCAGCACGTTGTGCGGCGCAAACTCCTGCGACAGCGCCTTGGTCATCGCCATGCCTGCCGCGCGCGATATCGAAGTCGGCATGCTGTTGGGTCGCGGCGCTTTGGCTCCGATATTGAGCACGTTGATGATGCGGCCCCAGCGTCGCTCTTTCATCTGCGGCGCGACCAGCCGGATCAACCGTATTGCTGCGAACAGCTTCAGTTCGAGGTCGTCGCGGAGGATGTCGTCGGTGAGTTTCTCGAACGGCATCGCCCGGGACGTTCCCGCATTGTTGACGATGATGTCGACTTTATCGAATGTTTTCATCACCTCCTGGTAGGCGCGCTGGATATCGGCCGCCGTGCTGACATCAGCCTGAACGCCGATGACGCGAGCCTGGCTTGACTTCCGAATAGCCGCGAGCGCTTCGTTGAGCGGCTCTGCAGTGCGCGCGATGATGGCGACGTCGGCGCCGGAGGCCGCGAAGCGCGTCGCCACCGCAAAGCCGATCCCCTTGCTGCCGCCAGTAACGATCGCAGCACGTCCCGACAGACTGATTTGCATGGCGTCCTCCAAACTTGAGCAAGCGTAGCCCGGATTGAGCGCAGCGAAATCCGGGACATGTATTGCCGTCGATCCCCGGGTTTCGCTTTGCTCAACCCGGGCTACTTGCTCACATATTGCCGTGGCCGCGCTTGATGGTCTGGCGGATGATCGGCGCCGTGACCTGATCCGAGATCTGGATGTTCCATATTTCGCTTTCGCCCTGCGCGGCGAAGTCGGCGAACAGTTTTGGGATCACCGACACATCGCGTATCTCGTGACCGCGCAGGCCGAAGCCGCGCGCGATGTTTTCAAGGGCGGGCCGGCCGAACACAGCCAGGCTGTCGTCGAGGCCGTCGGCGCGCAGCTTGTGAAACTCCGAGCCGTAGCCGCCGTCGTTCATTGCGCAGATCAGGATGCGAAAGCCTTGACGCTTGAGCGTCTCGAGCTCCTGGATATGGAACAACAGTCCGCCGTCGCCTTCGAACAGCACGATCCTGCCGTCGCCGCCTTGCCAGCGCGCCGCCGCGACGCCGAGCGCATACGACAGGCCGTTGCCGACTGCGCCGAATTCACGGACCGTCGTGTAGCGCTCCGCCGGCCGCCCGCGCATCTGCGTGTTGAAATAGGCTTGGTGGCCGCCGCCGACGACGATGTCCCAATCCTTTGGCACAACCGCGTCGATGGCCCGGATCGCCTCGCGTGGATCCAGCACCCCGGGCGCGATGTCGAACGGCATCGAGTCCGCCGGCTCGGTCGCGATGCGATGCGCGAGCTCTTTCGAGCGTATGGAAGCCGCCGTCGGTTTGCCAACGCCCAATTTTTTGTCGAGACCGGCGAGGATGGCCTCGACGCCGACGAGCGCATCTGATCTGACGTAGATGTCGGCGGCTTTCTGTCCGTCGCGCAAGCCGCGCGGGGCATCGTCGAGCTGGATCTTGCAGGCCTTTCCCCAGTAGTGCCCGCCACCGACATAGTAGGATAGGCTCGTCCCGACCGCGAGCACGACGTCAGCGGACTCGTAGATCTCTCTGCCCAATGACGTGAAGTAGCTGCCGGTGGTGCCGAGCCCGAACGGATGGTCGTGGAAAAGGCCGCGCGCGGGCAGCGTGTTGGAGAGCAAGGCGCCGCAGCGATCGGCGAGCTTGATCACCGCATCGCGCGCGCCGGACCACAGCACGCCGCGGCCGCCGAGGATGATCGGCCGCTTGGCCGCGGCCAAGTGCTCGACCGCCTCGGCCACGAGCTGCGGATCGGGCTGCATGCGCCCGACCTTGGGCTGGTACATCGCCGAGGTCTCGTACGGCTGGTTGGCCATGTATTCGACCTTCTGCAGGTCGTAGGGAATGCCCAGCACCACCGGGCACCGCTCGTACTTGGCGATATGGAAGGCCTCGCGCACGTAGTCCATCATGCGCGGCACGCTATGCGCGGCGACGTAATGCGCCCCAGTCGCCGTCACCAAGGGCGCCTGGTCGATGGACTGGTTGTAGAACTTGGCGTTGATCGGCGACTCGCCGGCGAACACCACCATGGGCAGGCGGGCGCGAACCGCGGCCGGGAGGGCCGTCATCAACTGGGTCACGCCGGGCCCGCACGTGACCGAGGCCACGGCGAGCTTGCCGGTTGCGACATTGTAGGCTGTCGCCGCCGCCACGGTAACGTGCTCGTGCCTGACATGGACGGTATGTACGCCCGGCAATTTGGCAAAGGCCGTGGACCAGTGCATGTTGCCGTCGCCCATCAGGACGAACTGCGTGTCGACTCCCTCGGCAAGGAACGCTTCCGCGAGGGCTTCGTAGAGTTTGGGCATGGGCGCGTTACTACGTGGACTATGAGGTGGTCTGGTACGCAACAAGCATGCCCGGCAACGGCCAGTCAATTGTTTGAGAGAGTAAACTAAATCTCGTTAAGGCCGCATCACCCTGAGCGACCGCAGCCGTGACGCAGACAAAGAGACCAGGCAAAGCAGCCGCGATAAGAGCATTGCACAGCATATGGCATGTCCTCCCGTGCGGCGGCGATCGTCTGTCGCCGCGTTCATCGACCCGCCGTCGGCGACCGCAACGCGTACTATTGCGCCGCCTGCTTTTTCAGCGCGTCGATCTCGCCGGCACATGCCAGACATCCCGTGCCGGTTTTGCATCCCTGACCAGCCGCCTGAAAGCCCCCGGCGGACGATCCTCCCCGTCTCGCCGGGGAGCTTATGTCCGGTTCACGGCCCAAGCGGCGAACCCAATGCGCGCATTGTTTTCAGGATCCAATCCCTGTAACGCATAAGCGGCGTGACCCCGGTCAAGCCGCCGCAGCCGGCCGAAAGTTTCGGCCCCGTCGCCCAGCTGACCACGCCGATAATGGCGAGCCGGCCGTCCGTATCGCGGAACACGGGGGCGCCGGAATCGCCGGCACAGGCGCCCAGCCCCGCCGTCTCGCCCTTGGTGCGCGGATCGAATAACCGCAGTTGCAGCGTGTTCGGCTGACCGGTGGCAACCAGCGTTGCGGCGCGCACGGTTCCGCCGGTCCGGCCGTCGCCGCGCACGGCGACGCCGAAACCGGCGACCACGAATGCATCCCCGACTGCGACCGGCTTGGTCCAGTCGTCGAGCGCGGCCGCGGGAACGCCCACCGGCAGCGGCTGTGCCAATTGCACCAAAGCCACGTCGGCGGTGGCGACGTGACCAAGCAGCCTCTTCATGTCGAATTGCGGATCGCGCGCGATATGCAGGATCGGCTTCAATTTCGGTGCGCGGGGGTCGGATAGATCGGCAAGCTTGTACTCGGCCCCAGGCTGCACGCAGTGCGCCGCCGTCAGCAACAAAGTGCGCGCGATGGCGGTCGCGGTGCAGGCGGTGCCGCCCGAACCGAGAATCATCACCACCGAGCGGCTTGCGCCATTGGCCGCCGGCTCCGCGCCGCCGACCATCGCCGCGGCCGGAGCTATCGTGGCGGTCAAAAGCACGGCAAAAACCCAACCCGCTGCGCGTGCGTTCACTCGTTTCTTGCTCAAAATATCCTTGAGCCAAGTGTCCTTAAGCATTGTGGCTCTTTTGAATCATCGATGCTTCCGGCGCGCTGCGCTTGCCCCCGGACGGCCATTCAGGCAGTGTTCGGCACGCATTCGATAGGCAGAACCATGCACAGCATTGCCCGAGCGACCGTTGCGGTGCTGGCCGTGCTTACACTTGCCGCCGCGCGCGCGGAAGAACCCGGCCGTCCGGCCCTGGCTGGCGCCGTCCCGCCGCATGCCTGCCTCAATCAAAAAGAACGCCGCGCCGCGACCGAAAGCGGAAAACTCGTCCATCTCGCTGCCGCCATCCATGCCGCCAAAAAACGGATGCCGGGCACCGTCGTGCGCGCGCGGCTCTGTCATGGCGGCGAGGGGCTTGTTTATGTGCTCACCGTGCTGGCGCGCGACGGCAAAGTGGCGCGATTGACGGTGGATGCCGTGAAGGGCACGCTGGTTGGCCAACGCTGAAGCGGAGCTAAAAATCCTTGCGCCTGCTTGTCGTCGAGGATGATCCCGATCTCAACCGGCAGCTCGCCACGGCCCTGACCGATGCCGGCTACGTGGTCGACCGCGCCTTCGACGGCGAGGAAGGCCATTATCTCGGCGAGAGCGAGCCGTACGACGCCGTCATTCTCGACATCGGTCTGCCCAAGATGGACGGCATTTCAGTGCTCGAAGGCTGGCGCCGCACCGGCCGCGCCATGCCGGTGCTCATCCTCACGGCGCGCGATCGTTGGAGCGACAAAGTGCAAGGCTTTGATGCCGGCGCCGACGACTACGTGGCCAAGCCTTTTCATCTGGAAGAAGTGCTGGCGCGCGTCCGCGCGCTGTTGCGCCGCTCGGCCGGCCACGCCAAGAGCGAGTTCACCTGCGGCAGCGTGCGCCTCGACACCCGGACCGGGCGGGTGACCGTCGACGGCAATCCGGTCAAGCTCACCTCGCACGAATATCGCTTGCTCGCCTATCTGATGCATCATGCCGGCCGCGTGGTGTCGCGCACCGAACTGGTCGAGCATCTCTACGACCAGGATTTTGACCGCGATTCGAATACCATCGAAGTATTCGTCGGCCGCATCCGTAAAAAGCTGGGCGTCGACGTGATCCAAACCGTCCGCGGTCTCGGCTACCTGCTGACCCCGCCCGATGCGCACTAATTCGCTGGCGCTGCGGCTGTTCCTATGGGCGGCGGCTTGGACGCTGGTCATCCTCATCCTGACCGGCATCGCGCTGTCGACGCTCTACCGCCACGCGGTCGAGCGGGCATTCGATCGCCGCCTCGACGTTTATCTGCGCACCCTGGTCGCCGACGTCGCCTCGCCGGAGGAGGGCGGCGATAAATTTCCGCAATCGATCGGCGAGCCGCTGTTCGAACTGCCGCTGTCGGGCTGGTACTGGCAGGTGACGCGGCTTGATGCCAAAAAACCCGACATACGCTCGTCGCGTTCGCTCTGGGATTCGTCGCTGCCGCATCTCGCCGCCGATCAGGCCAGCGTCGAGTACCGGCAAGGCTACGCCCAGGGACCCGAGGATCAGCGCCTGCGCCTGGTGGAGCGCAGCATCGATCTGGGCGACGAGGGAAAATATCTGATCGCCGTCGCCGGCGACGCCTCCGAGATCGACGACGAGACCCGCAGCTTCGATCGCGCCATCAGCCTCACCTTCGGCGCACTTACGCTGGCCTTGCTGCTGACCACGGCGTTGCAAGTACGCTTCGGCCTTGCGCCGCTCACCCGTATCTCGCAACGGCTCGCCGCGATCCGCTCCGGCCGCGCCGAGCGGCTCGAGGGCCAATTTCCCGTCGAGATCGCACCGCTCGCGCGCGAAACCAATGCTCTGCTCGACGCCAATCGCGAAATCGTGGAGCGGGCGCGCACCCACGTCGGCAATCTCGCGCACGCGCTCAAGACGCCGCTGTCGGTCATCGTCAACGAGGCCGCGGCGCGCGGCGAGGAGCCGCTGGCGAAAAAGGTGCGCGAGCAGGCCGACATCATGCGCGACCAGATCGCCCGTCAGCTGGAGCGTGCCCGGCTTGCCGCGCGGCCGACCGTCGTCGGCACCCTGACCGACGTTCCGCCGGTCGTCACCGCGCTCGCCCGCACCATGGAGAAGCTTTATCGCGCCAGAGACATCGCCATTGCGGTCGATGTGCCCGAGCATGCCTTCTTCCGCGGCGAGCAGCAGGACCTCGAGGAGATGCTCGGCAATCTGGTCGACAACGGTTGCAAATGGGCGCAATCCCGTGTCGCCATCGAGGTCGTGGCAGCCAAGACGAATTCCGATGGCGAGCGCGGGCCAAGGAGCACAAAACCCGACGCCGCCGACAAAGGCGAGAAGCCGCGGCTGCGCATCATTGTCGACGACGACGGACCGGGCCTCTCGCCCGAGGAGCGCGAGCAGGTCGCACGCCGCGGCCAGCGACTCGATGAGAGCAAGCCCGGCTCCGGGCTCGGTCTTTCCATCGTGGTCGAGTTGGCCGCGCTCTATAACGGTGCGCTCACCTTCGGCACCGCGCCGATCGGTGGGTTGCGCGCGGAGCTGGCGCTGCCCGCGGGGGCGCCGTAACGGCGGCTTTCAGAACGCGCGCCTTCACCGCCCCCA
>JASHSE010000169.1 GCA_030036975.1 Xanthobacteraceae bacterium
CGGCACCGCCTTCGCGCTACGCGCTTCGGCGTGCCTCAAACCACGCCGTAGCTCGCGCAGCGAGCGTAGGCGGGTCGCTCGCAATGACGATTCAGCATCGTCGGGAAATGCTCTAATGTCTTACATATTGATCGCGCGCTTGGCCACCGCGAGCGCCGCTTCTTTCACGGCCTCGCTCAAGGTCGGATGGGCGTGGCAGGTGCGGGCGATGTCTTCGGACGCGGCGCCGAACTCCATGGCGATGGCGGCCTCGGCAATCATCGCTTCGGCGTCGGGGCCGAGAATGTGCACGCCGAGCACGCGGTCGGTCTTGGCGTCGGCCAGGATTTTGACAAAGCCGTCGGTGGCGAGATTGGCGCGCGCCCGGGCGTTGGCGGCGAACGGGAATTTGCCGACCGCGTAGGCGACGCCGGCAAGCTTGAGTTCCTCCTCGGTTTTGCCGACGCTGGCGATCTGCGGGAACGTGTAGACGACGTTCGGGATCACGTCGTAATTGACGTGGCCGGCCTGGCCGGCAAGCAGCTCGGCAACCGCGATGCCTTCGTCCTCGGCCTTGTGGGCCAGCATCGGGCCGGCGATGGCATCGCCGATGGCATAGACGCCGGCGACGTTGGTGCGATAATGCGGATCGACGACGACACGGCCGCGATTGTCGCGCTGGACGCCGAGCGCTTCGAGGCCGAGGCCGTCGGTGTAGGGCACGCGCCCGATCGCGACCAGCACCACGTCGGCTTCGATCTGCTCCGCAGGCCCGCCGCCGGCGGCGGGCTCGACCTTGACTTTAAGGAGCTTGCCGGAAGGATCGATCGCCGCGACCTTCGACGACAGTTTGAATGCGATGCCCTGCTTCTCTTGGATGCGCTGGAATGTTCGCGCGATCTCGGTGTCGATGCCCGGCAGGATGTGATCGAGAAATTCGACGATGGTCACCGCGGCGCCGAGCCGCCGCCACACCGAGCCGAGCTCGAGGCCGATAATGCCGGCCCCGACGACGAGCAGCTTTTGCGGTACTTTGCTCAGCGCCAGCGCGCCGGTCGAGGAGACGACGCGCTGCTCGTCGATGTCGATGCCGGGAAGGCGCGCCACATCCGAGCCGGTGGCGATGACGATGGCTTTGGTCTCCAGCATCTGCGCCTCGCCGTTCTCGGCTTTCACCTCGACCCGGCCGGGCGCGACGATGCGGCCGGTGCCATGAAACGCCTCGATCTTGTTTTTCTTGAACAGGAACGCGACGCCCTTGACGTTGGCCTCGACATTCGCGTCCTTGTATTTGAGCAGCGCCGCGAGATCGACGCTCGGCTTGCCGGTGTTGATGCCCATCTGGGCAAAGCGGTGGCCGGCTTCTTCGTAGAGTTCGGAGGCATGCAGCATCGCCTTCGACGGGATGCAGCCGATGTTGAGACAGGTGCCGCCGAACGTGGCCCACTTCTCCACCACGGCGGTTTTCATGCCGAGCTGCGCGGCGCGAATGGCGCAGACATAGCCGCCGGGACCAGAGCCGATGATGATGAGGTCGTAGGTGGGCATAGGCTATGGCTCACATTGGAGGCAGTTTCGCAAAGTCCGGCCCGCTCTATATAGTTCGCGAACAACGAGTCATCGATGACGGCTTGAATCGCCCGGGCCCATGACAAGCCGGCCGGGTGCTTGTCCTGTCAGCCCTTGTAGGTGCGCCGAAACATCTCGCGCAAATGCGCCTCCACCGTGGTCGGAGGATATTGCGGAGTTTCGCCCGGCGCGAGGCAGGTCGGAATGCATTCAACCTTGTGGGCGTAGTTGCCGTGGTAAAAGAACGGCACCGAGTAGCGCTCGCGGCCCGAACTATTGATGACCCGATGCACCGTCGAGCGGTAGCGGTTGTTGGTCCAGCGGGCAATCATGTCGCCGAGATTGACGACGAAGCTTGCCGGCATCGGGTCGGCATGAATCCATGCATCCGAAGCGTGATCCCACACTTGCAGGCCGCCGTTATCGTCCTGCCGAAGCAACGTCGGGCCGCCGAAATCGGTGTGTTCGCCGGCGCCCTTTTGTCCGGGCATGGCGTGGGCGGGATGCGGCGGATAGTGCAGCAGCCGGACCATCGCCATCGCGTCGCTGCAGTAATGCGCGAAATAATTCTCCGGCAACTCAAGCGACAGCGCGATGCCGTGCATCATCCGCGCCGCCAGATCGAGCATCACCTCGAGATACGCCATCATCACCGGGCGAAAGTTCGGCCGCTGCGCCGGCCATTGATTGGCGCCGTGGTTGAACGTGCCGGCAACGACGCGCGGATCATCGGCACCGTGCTCGGGGCCGATGTAATAGCCTTCCTTGAGGTCGGGCGGCGCGCCAGGCTCCAGCGTCTGGCCCTGCAACGGCTCGTAGCCGCGATTGCCTCTGGATTTCGCCTTATCGATCTCGGCCTTCTGCGCAGCGGGCAGCGCAAAGAAGCCCGCCGCCTCCCGAAACACGTCGCCGACCAGCGCTTCCGATACGCCGTGATTGGTGACGTAAAAGAATCCCTTGTCGAGACAGGCGGCGCGCGAATGCGTCCCCACCTTTTGCCGGTCGGCCGGATTGCGGCTGGACAATCCTGAAATATCGACGATGGGAAGCGAGGCCGCAGAGACTCGCGCGGCCTCGAGCGCGCTTGGCATTGAGCCTCTCCTGGAGCCGCAGGGCCCGACCACCGCTTTTTCTACGATCCGATGAAATCAACGGCAAGGCTTTTGACCTGCTGCGCTCCGAAAGGCACAGATATAGCCGCCGGGACCCGAGCTGATGACGATGAGGCCGTAGGGCATCAGCTATTTGGATATATTCTGCACGAGTGCCCGCAGCTTCGATCGCTCGACGTAGCTGGGAGGTATCGTATCGTCGTCGATGACGGCCTCTGAAAGTTGCTCGATTGTGAGATTTTTCGCATCGGTGAGGTCGGCACCGCGCAAGATAGTGCCACGAAGAATGGCATTGTTGAGGTCAGCACCACGTAGAATGGCGTTCGTGGCGTCAGCGCCCGCCATATTGGCGCCGCGCAAGGACGTTCCGCTGAGATCGGTTCGGCGGACAAAGGCCCCGTGAATATCCAAGGTGCGTTCAACAGGGCGATTCTGATTTCTAGACATCCGACCTGCCTTAATCCGCAGAATTCGAGCGGACGAATTTCAATCGCTCACTCTGCGGCGGATCGGCTTAGTCGGTAACGCTCGGCCAATTCCTCGATCTTCTGCGTTTCGATCCGGATACGCGTGGCGTCGGGGCAGAAGTCGATCTCATGGCCAAGATCGTCCAAATTCCATCCGAAGGTGTGACCATCCTCGCCGACCGACACAGTGTTGAAATACGCCTTATCCTTCAGCGGCGCGAAAACCGGCCCTTTAGCGATAAGTTCGCTCAGGTCGTACTCACCCGAAATGCCATCATCAAAGGTGACGCGCAGCACCGGATAGCGCACAACTTCAACGTTTCTAATGCGATAGTTCATTCCTCGATCATGCCTCCCTGGTACCGCAGGTAGCGAATTTCTTGCCAAATAAACGCTACCTGTTCGCGGTGCCTTGCCAACCAGCCCTGCACTGCCCTCAGCTTTCGCGCGAGGGAGCGAACCTTCCAGAACATCGCCAGTAAGGATCGAAATCATGGCCTCATGCTCGGCAAATTTCGCGTGCAGATGCGGCGGCAAATGGTCTTTGGGATAGATGATGGTCCGAACACCAAAGACAATAGCAATTGTAGGCATGTTCAACAATGGGAGCGAGGATAGCCCGCATGAGCGCCTTATATCACAAATCCAGCACCAGCCGGGCCGGCTCCTCCAGGCTCTCCTTGACCCGCACCAGGAACGTCACCGCCTCGCGGCCGTCGACGATGCGGTGATCGTAGGACAGCGCCAGATACATCATCGGGCGGATTTCGATCTGGCCGCCGACTGCCATCGGCCGATCCTGGATCTTGTGCATGCCCAAAATGCCGGATTGCGGCGCGTTGAGGATCGGCGTCGACATCAGCGAGCCGTAGATGCCGCCGTTCGAGATCGTAAACGTGCCGCCCTGCATCTCCTCGATCTTGAGCGCGCCGTCGCGGGCGCGGCGGCCGAACGCGGC
>JASHSE010000170.1 GCA_030036975.1 Xanthobacteraceae bacterium
ACGTCGCTCAACTCGCCAGCGCGGTCTGCTCCTTCGCCTGCGCGGCGTCGATGGCCTCGCGAATAATCCGGCCCAGCGCCGCAATTTGATACGGCTTGCGCAGCACCGGAAATTCCGGATCCGTCTCGAACACCCGGGCGTAGCCGGTGGTCAGCACGATTGGAACGTGCGGGTAGCGCGCTTTGACGCTGCGCGCCAGCAACAGGCCGTCCATCTCGCCGGGCAACACGACGTCGGAAAACATCACGGTGACGCCGGGCGAGCCGGCGAGCGCCTCGAGCGCGGCAGTCGCGTTCTCGACCGCGATGGTGCGATAGCCGAGCTGCTCGAGCAGCGACACGGTAACGGTGCGCACGTCCTCATTGTCTTCGACGATGAGTGCGGTCGCTCCGAGCGGCGCGGCATATGGCGTGGTGTCGTCTTCACGCACCGCATCGATCGCGGCGCGGCTGCGCGGCAGATAAATTATCACGGTGGTGCCGCGACCCAGCTCGCTCTTGATCGCTGCGGTTCCGCCGGAGCGGCGGGCAAACCCGTAGACCTGCGACAGTCCCAGGCCGGTGCCCTTTTCCGCGCCCTTGGTAGTGAAGAACGGCTCGAACACCCGGCCTAAAACGTCCTCGGGGATGCCCGCGCCGGTGTCGGCGACACCGAGCGCGACAAATTCACCGGCGAGTCCTTCCGGCGTATCGTCGGACTCGAGCGTGGCGTTGGCGGCCGAGATCGACAAATGGCCGCCGCTCGGCATGGCATCGCGCGCATTCACCGTCAGATTGACCAGCGCCAGTTCAAGCTCGGACTTGTCGACGCGCACCGGCCATATCGCTTGCGCAACGTCGACCGAAAGCTCGATGTTGACGTGCAGCGTGCCGGCCAGGACGTCGCGGATCGCCGCGACCGCAGCCGCCGGGCTGATCACCGTCGGATTGAGCGGCATGCCGCGCGAGAACGACAACAGCTGTCGGGTCAGACTTTCGCCGCGAGTCGAGGCGATCTGGATCGCTTCGAGCGCGCGCTGGTCGCGGGTTTCGGTCAACCGGCGCTTGAGGCTTTGCGCATGGCCGCTGACGATCATCAACAGATTGTTGAAATCGTGTGCCACGCCGCCGGTAAGCAGGCCGATCGCCTCCATCTTCTGCGAATGGGCGGAGCGCCGTTGCGCGCGCTCAAGCGCCGCGGCGGCCTCACGCTCCAACGTCACGTGCCGGCCGGAGACATAGATCAGGCCGTCCTCCGCCGTCATGGTCCAGTGGATCCAGCGCCACGAGCCGTCCTTGTGGCGGAAGCGGTTCTCCATGCGCACCGTCGGCACGCCTTTGGCGAGCTGGGCGCGGCCGGCGAGCGCGGCGGCGGCATCTTCGGGATGCCGCAGCTCGCTGACGTGCATGGACTTGATTTCGTCCTCGCTCCAGCCGAGCAGCTTGCGCCAGGCCGGATTGCTGCTGATGAAGTAGCCTTCGAAATTGCCGACGCCGAGCAGATCCTCGGAGACGTTCCAGATGCGGTCGCGCTCGCGGGTTCGCGTCTCGACTTCCGATTCGAGCTGATCCTTGAGCGCGCGCAGCTCGCGTTCGGCCTCTTGGCGCGCCTGCTCGGCCTGCATGCGCTCGACCGCAAAACCGAGCCGGCGTGCCAGGTTGAGCGAAAGATCGATTTCCTCGCGCGAAAAAAGATGCGGCGCCGCGTAGTAGGTCATGAACTTGCCGGCAAGCCCACCCGCCGACGACATCAGCGGAATGAAGGAAAGCGCGCGGATGCCCTCCTGCTTCACCACCGCTCGCAGCACCTCCGGCAAATCGGCGCGGTTGACGTCCTCGATGCAGACCGGCTGCGGATTGGCATCGTCGGGCGTCCAAGGAGAATGTCCATCGACTGCACGCCAGTAAGGCGCCGACAAGCCGCGCCAGGCGACGAAGCGCATCACGCCGTGCGCGTCGGTGCGCAGAACCGAGGCGCGTTCGCAGCCGAGCGCGCGGATGATGGCGTCGAGCGCCGCCTCGTACACCACGGTCAGCGATTCGGCGCGATACAGCTTATTGGTGAATTCGTAGAGCGCGGCATTTTCCTCGGCGCGCCGCGCCAGCGCCGCCTGGGCGTGCTTCTGCTCGGTGATGTCGAGGATCGAGGCGACCCAACCCACGACCTCGCCGGCCTCGTCTTGTTCCGGCGTAGCGACGACGTGGGTGAAACGCCGTCCGGTGTGCTGAAAGTTGATCTCGACTTCGGTCTCGACGCGCTCGCCGTCAAGGACTTTCGCTAGTATCGGACGAATCGCGTTGAACGCTTCCTCGCCCATGATCTCGGCGATCGGCCTGCCGATGATCTCCTCGGGCTTGCGGCCGAGCAGTTCGGCGCAACCCCGGCTGACGAAGCGGTAACGTAAATCGCGGCTGCAGCGCGCCAGCATGAACGGCGTGCAGTTGAGCACGGTTTCGAGCTCGGCCTCGCGGGCGCGCAGCGCTTGTTCTGTGTCTGCTCTCGCCATCAAGACCACCCGGGACGCGGATGCATTCGCCCGGACCGCAGCACGATATTTGCTGCCGACTTGGTCTCAAGGCAAGGCAGTATGGCACGCCCCGCCGCAGCAGAGGGTGTGGAATCGCTCCGGGCGGTAAAGTGCGCTGTTCCCCGGCTCCGCATTGCTCGTAGACCCGTGCGGCTCCGTCAACGCCGACCTGCCGCATATGGTTCCGGTGACGGGCTGTCGCAGGGAGCAACGAGGCCGGTACCGTTCGGAACCCGGCAATTCCTGCTCGTCAGGGTTGCAAAACCCGGGTCATGTCCCCACCGACGTCGAATTCGTCCGGAGAACGCCACCTCATGCCTTCCTATAGAGTCGCGGTCGATACCGGCGGCACGTTCTCGGATTTCGTCTACGTCGATGAAGAGACCGGGGCCGTGCGTCGGCAAGGTCGCATCGACGCCCGACGACCCCGCGCGCGATTTTGCAAGGCATCGAAGCGCTGACCGGCGGGGCCGGAG
>JASHSE010000171.1 GCA_030036975.1 Xanthobacteraceae bacterium
CCATGGTGTCCGCCTCTGTCACCAGTCCCTTCAGGTCCAGAGTAGTCGCCACCCAAACCGCGGCCTCCGGGTCCCAGTCTGCATGTACGACGATGGGGCGGGCCATCAATGATCTCTCCAACAGCACCCGCAAATCATAGCGGCTTTTCGATCTGGCCGCACGCCGTATTAAAACCGCAGCGGCTTGGCTTGCTGCACCTGCGGCAGCGCGCGGACCTTGGCGAGCAGGTCAGGCGGCAGCTCGCCGTCGATTTCGATCAGCGCCACGGCGTTGCCGCCGGGCGCTTCGCGGCCGACATGGAAGGTCGCGATGTTGATGCCGGCCTCGCCGAGCGTCGAGGAGAACTTGCCGATGAAGCCGGGCTTGTCGAGATTGGTGATGTAGATCATCGACGGGCCGAACTCGGCGTCCATGCGGATGCCCTTGATGTTGACGATGCGCGGCCGGCCGTCGGCGAACACCGTGCCCGACACGTGCCGGGACTGGCGGTCTGTGGTCACCGTGACGGTCATCAGGCTTTCGTAGTCGCCCTCGGCCTCGCGCCGGGTTTCCTCGACGACGATGCCGCGGTCCTTGGCGATCACCGGCGCCGACACGACGTTGACGTTCTGCAGCATGGGGCGAAGCAGGCCGGCGATCGCCGCCGAAGTCAGCGCCCGCGTGTTCATCCCCGCGACGAGCCCTTCGTAGGCGATCTGCACCTGTTTGATGCCGGTTTCGGTGAGCTGCCCGGCGAACGAGCCGAGCTTTTCGGCGAGCGCCACGAATGGTTTGAGCTTCGGCGCCTCCTCGGCGCTGATCGAGGGGAAGTTGATGGCGTTGGAGATGGCGCCGCGCAGCAGATAATCGGACATCTGCTCGGCGACCTGCAGCGCGACGTTTTCCTGCGCCTCGAGCGTCGAGGCGCCGAGATGCGGCGTGCAGACCACGTTGGGAAGATTGAACAGCGGGCTGGCGGTCGCCGGCTCCTGCGCGAACACGTCGATCGCCGCGCCGGCAACATGGCCGGATTTGAGCGCCGCGCACAACGCCGCCTCGTCGACCAATTCGCCGCGCGCGCAGTTGACCAGCCGCACGCCCTTTTTCATCAGCGCCAACGTCTCGGCATTGATGATGTTGCGGGTCCGTTCGGTCAGCGGCGTATGCAAAGTGACAAAGTCGGCGCGCCGCCACAATTCGTCGAGCTCGACCTTTTCGACGCCGAGATCGAGCGCGCGCTCGGCCGACAAATACGGATCGTAGGCGATCACCTTCATTTTCAGGCCGATGGCGCGGTCGGCGACGATCGAGCCGACATTGCCGCAGCCGATGACGCCGAGCGTCTTTGAGAAGATTTCCACGCCCAAAAATTTGTTCTTTTCCCATTTGCCGGCGCGGGTCGAGGCGTCGGCCTCGGGGATTTGCCGCGCCAGCGCCAGCATCAGCGTGATCGCGTGCTCGGCGGTGGTGATGGAATTGCCGAACGGCGTGTTCATGACGATGATGCCGCGCGCGGTGGCGGCCGGGATATCGACATTGTCGACGCCGATGCCGGCGCGGCCGATCACCTTGAGGCCCTTGGCTTGCTCGAGCAGCTTCGCCGCCACTTTGGTGGCCGAGCGGACGGCGAGCCCGTCGAAGCCGTCGATCGCGGCGGCGAGCTTTTCCTTGTCCTTGCCGAGATTGGGCTGGAACTCGACCGCGACGCCGCGGTCCTTGAAGATTTGGACGGCGGCCGGCGACAGCGCATCGGAGATCAGAACGCGGGGAGCCATGGCAAAAATCCTTTCCGGTCAGCGCAACCAGCGCAGCATGGCGGGGAACGGCGCCACGCCTTTTTCGGCAGCGAGCCGCGGCTCGCAGCTCATGGCGTAAAGCTGCAACAGCGGCACGCCGAAATAGCGTCCGGCGGCGAAGTTTTCGATGATCGCGGCGGCGCCGCCTTTGTAGCCTTCACAGTGAAAGACGATCGCCGGGTCGAGGTCGAGACGACGCAGCGCGGCATACGACCAGGCAATGGCCGTCATCTCGTCGCCCGGGCTCGGCGATAGATGCGGCGCGTTGCGTTCGGCCGGCTCGGCGACGGCGAGATGACCGGCCTCGTGCAGGATGTCGCCCGGGTGGGCGAGGCGCGCCTCATCGACCAGGAGCGCGCCGTCGCGGATGTCGAGCCCGGGCAGGAATGTGCCGGCCGGCAGCGTGGCGGTGCGTACCTCGATGCCGATGCTGCGCACAAACGTTGCCAGCCGCTCGGTGAGAGGATCGGCGAACATGGCCATCACGCCGGTTGCAAAAGCTTTTCCTTGGCTTTGGCGTAGGCCCAATCGAGCCACGGCGTGAGCGCCTCGACGTCGCGCGTCTCAACGGTCGAGCCGCACCAGATGCGCAGGCCCGGCGGCGCGTCGCGATAGGCGTCGATGTCGTAGGCGACGCCCTCCTGCTCCAGCGCCGCGGCGATGCCCTTGACGAAAGCGGCTTGCGCGTCGGCGGCAAGGCGCGTCACCGCAGGATCGACGACCTTGAGGCACACCGAGGTGTTGGAGCGGAGCGCCGGATCAGCGGCCAGGAAGTCGATCCAGGGCGTGCGCGCGACCCAATCGGCAATGGCGCGCGCATTGCCGTCGGCGCGGGCGCGAAGCGCCGGCAGGCCGCCGATCGATTTCGCCCATTCGAGCGCATCGATGTAGTCCTCGACGCACAGCATCGACGGCGTGTTGATGGTCTCGCCAGCAAAAATGCCTTCGATCAGCTTGCCGGCCTTGGTCATGCGGAAGATTTTCGGGACCGGCCAGGGCGGCGTGTAACTTTCGAGCCGCGCCACGGCGCGCGGCGACAGGATCAGCATGCCGTGCGCAGCTTCGCCGCCGAGCGCCTTCTGCCAGGAGAAGGTGACGACGTCGAGCTTCGGCCAGTCGAGCATTTGGGCAAATGCCGCCGAGGTGGCGTCGCAAATGGCCAAGCCGGTGCGCGCCGCGGCGATGAAGTCCGCGTTCGGCACGCGCACGCCCGAGGTCGTGCCGTTCCAGGTGAACACCACATCGTGGCCTGGATCGAGGCCGGACAGATCCGGCAACGCGCCGTAAGGCGCGCGCCGCACCGTGGCGTCCTTGAGCTTGAGTTCCTTGGCGACGTCGGTGACCCAGCCTGCGCCGAACGATTCCCAGGCCAGCATGGTCACCGGCCGCGCGCCGAGCATCGACCACAGCGCCATCTCGACCGCCCCGGTATCGGAAGCCGGCACGATGCCGATGCGATAGGCGGCGGGAACCTTCAGAACCTCGCGCGTCAGATCGATGGCGCGCTTGAGTTTCGCTTTGCCGGCTTTGGAGCGGTGGGAACGGCCGAGAACGGCGCGCTCGAGGGCTTGTGGGGTCCAGCCGGGACGCTTGGCGCAAGGGCCGGACGAAAAATGCGGCACAAGCGGCCGCACGGCAGGCGTGGCAATCGTCATGGTCTATCCTTCCAGATAGGCGCCCCTCGTTGGGGAGGGGTGTCCCACTGGCGGAAATAGGCGAGGCGAGCGCCGCCGTCAAGTTAAATGACGGCAGTGCCGGATGACCGATGAAGACGAACGCGGAAACCCTTCGCGCCTTTATCGTCCGTCTTCGATCGTCCGGGCGTTGTCTTTAGAATCTGTAGCCCAGGCCGAGACGGGCGCTGCTCACTTGCAGCGTGATGCTGTTGAACGGAGCGAACAGCGTGTACTCGTATTCGCCGCGCAGGAAAAAGTGTTGCGTCACTGCATAGTCCAATCCGGCACCGATCGTGGCGCCGTAGAGCAGGGCGTAGTTCCTGCCTGCCGAACCGGAGAACGCGAAGCTGGAGCAATTCGGAGTCGAGCCCGGCTCGCAGAAACCTTGAATGGACGTCGTCACGTTGATGTTGGCGACGCCGAGGACAGCGCCGAGAAATCCGTAAGGTAAAAAGTCGCCCAGAACGAGACCGGCACGCCCGCGCAACGCGACATAATTGAGGTCGGTCATTGCGCCGGTGCCGCTGATCAACACCGTATAGGAGTTCCCCAGGCCGTCGGAAAGCCCGCTGCGGGCGATCGGGTTGCCGGGAGCGATGAGAGAAACAGTGGTGTGCTCGAAATTGGCTTCGACGCCGAGCATCAGATCCTGCCATTGCGTGTTGTAGCCGACAAAGCCGCCGTAACTCGCTCCGGTTTGGTCGGCGGTGCCGAGCACCGGCAGTTCCGAAGGATGGCTGGTGTTTTCCAGTGCCGTGTCGCGCAGCAGGTAGGCGATCGTGGGTTGCGTGGCACCGCTGAAATCGGCGTCGGCATCGCTAATCCCGCCCTGTCCGCCGACGTAGAAGCCGGTCCAGTTGGTGAACAGGGCCGGGCCGACCGGCTCGCTGCCGCGCAGAACATCGGTGTCCAAGTCCGCGGCCAATGCCGGCGGCACAAGAGCCAGAACGAGCAAAGCACTGATGACCCAACGCATCTGCCGGCCTTTCATGCCGCGGCGCGCATCGCGCGGCCGATCGGCGGCGATCATCGGGCATTAACCTTAATGGACGGTTAGCCTTACTGCGTTAAAAGTTCGGAGCGCCCGTCGAGATGCTGCCGTAAACGCGGCGCTGACGGACGCGCCCTCTCCCCTTGCGGGAGAGGGCGACGCAAGCCGCGCAGCACACTCGGCTCGGTGAGGGGTTGCGGCCGCTGACCCCTCACCCACTTTTGTTGTTGAACCGCCGAGTGGCCCTCTCCCGCAAGGGGAGAGGGCGCTATAACGCGCGCCGCGCTTTCTGGCGCAGTAAGATTAGCCCGCAGCTGCATCACGCTGGCGCGCGACGCCGCACCAAAAAAACAAACGGCGCGGTCGCCCGCGCCGTTTGCA
>JASHSE010000172.1 GCA_030036975.1 Xanthobacteraceae bacterium
CCCGCGTCGGCGCGCCGCTCGTCGCCGTCAACGACGTTCTCTATCACGCGCCGGAGCGCCGCCCGCTCGCCGACGTGGTCGCCTGCATCCGCAACAAATGCACGCTTGCCGAAGCCGGGCTGCGGCTCACCGTCAATGCCGAACGGCATCTCAAACCGCCGGCCGAGATGGCGCGGTTGTTCAAGAGCTTTCCGGACGCCATCGACCGCACCATCGCCATCGCCAAAGCCTGCACCTTCTGCCTTTCCGAACTGCAATACGAATATCCCGACGAGCCGGTGCCGCCGGGCAAGACCCCGCAGCAGCACCTCGAAGATCTGACATGGGCGGGCGCCGCCAAACGCTATCCCAAGGATCGCTTTCCGAACGGCGTGCCGAGCGACGTGCAGGCGCAGCTGAAAAGCGAGCTGGCGCTGATCGCCAAGCTAAACTACGCGCGCTATTTCCTCACCGTTCATGACGTGGTCGCTTACGCGCGCGACGAAAAGAACATCCTTTGCCAGGGCCGCGGCTCGGCGGCCAACAGCGCGGTCTGCTATTGCCTCGGCATCACCGAGGTCAATCCGAACGAAAGCAATCTCCTGTTCGCCCGCTTTATTTCCGAAAACCGCGGCGAGCCGCCCGACATCGACCTCGATTTCGAGCACGAGCGGCGCGAGGAGGTCATTCAGCACATCTACAAGCGCTACGGCCGCGACCGCGCGGCGATCTGCGCCACATTGGTGCATTACCGTTCGCGTCGCGCCATCCGCGAAGTCGGCAAGATTTTGGGATTGACCGAGGACATCACCGCGGCGCTCGCCAAAACGGTCTGGGGCTCCGGCGAGGGCTTGCCGGACGATCACATTCGCCAAGCCGGGCTCGATCCGAACAATCCGGCGATCCGGCAGGCGGTCGCGATCGCCGACGAATTGATCGGCTTTCCCCGCCATCTGTCGCAGCACGTCGGCGGCTTCGTGCTCACCCGCCTGCCGCTCGACGAGACCGTTCCCATCGGCAATGCCGCCATGGCCGACCGCACCTTCATCGAATGGGACAAGGACGACATCGACACGCTCGGTCTGATGAAGGTCGACGTGCTGGCGCTCGGCATGCTGAGCTGCCTGCGCCGCGGGCTCGATCTTCTCAAGGCGCATTACGGCAAGGATTTAGCGCTGGCGAGCCTGCCGCAGGACGATGCCGCGGTCTACGACATGCTGTCGCGCGCCGACTCGATCGGCGTCTTCCAGGTCGAGAGCCGCGCGCAGATGTCGATGCTGCCGCGGTTGAAGCCGCGATGTTTTTACGACCTCGTCATCGAGGTCGCGATCGTGCGGCCCGGCCCGATCCAGGGCGACATGGTGCATCCCTACCTGCGCCGGCGCGACGAGCTCCGAAACGGCAAAGAACACGATTATCCGTCGCCGCATCCATTGCAGGGCGACCGCGACGAGCTGAAAAACGTGCTCAAGCGCACGCTCGGGATACCGCTGTTTCAGGAACAGGCGATGCAGATTGCGATCACGGCGGCGCAGTTCACGCCCGACGAGGCGGACGGGCTGCGCCGCGCCATGGCCACGTTCCGCCACACCGGCAAGGTCCATCTGTTCCGCGACAAGTTCATCAACGGCATGACGGTGCGCGGCTACGACCGCGGCTTCGCCGAACATTGTTTCGGCCAGATCGAAGGTTTCGGCGAATACGGTTTTCCGGAAAGCCACGCCGCGAGCTTCGCGCTTCTGGTCTATGCCTCGGCGTGGCTCAAATGCCGTTATCCGGACGTGTTCTGCGCCGCCATCCTCAACAGCCAGCCGATGGGTTTTTATCAGCCGGCGCAGCTGGTGCGCGATGCCCGCGCGCACAACGTTGAAATCCGCGAGGTCGACGTCAATTTCAGCCAATGGGATTGCACGCTTGAACCGCTCCCCTCTCACGCCAATGGCGAAGACATCGGGGGCAGCCACGCGGTGCGTCTCGGCTTTCGCCTTATTCACGGACTTGCACAAGACGAGCTGAACAAGCTCATCGCGGCGCGCGGCAACGGCTTTGCCTCGATTGAGCGGCTCGCGGCAATCTCCGGCGTCTCGCGCTTCACCATCGAGCGGCTGGCGCAAGCCGACGCGTTCCGCTCGCTCGGCCTCGACCGGCGCGCCGCGTTGTGGGCGGCGCGGCGGCTCGACGTGATCGGCGCCCGCCCCGCGCGGCGACTGGCCGATGGCAAGGAGGAATTACCGCTGTTGCGGCCGCATTTGAGCGACGAGCTGTTTCCTGAAGCGGCCGTCGCGCTGCCCGCCATGCCGCTTTCCGAGCACGTGGTCGAGGATTATGTGGCGACCGGCCTATCGCTCAAAGACCATCCGGTGCGGTTTTTCCGCGAGCGCCTCGGCGCGCTCGGCGCCGTTTGCAATGCCGAGACCCGCAGCGTCCCCCTCCCGACCCTCCCCCGCTCGCGGGGGAGGGATAGGGAGGGGGTGATTACAGTTGCCGGTCTCGTTCTGGTGCGGCAGCGGCCGGGGACCTCGAAAGGCGTCGTGTTCATGACGCTGGAGGACGAAACCGACATCGCCAACATCATCGTCTGGCCGAAGGTTTTCGAACAAAACCGCCGCGTCGTGATGACCGCGCGCTTTCTTGCTGTGCGCGGCCGCCTGCAGCGCGCCGGCCTGGTGATCCACGTGGTGGCGGAAAGCTTCATCGATCTTTCCGCTTCATTGCCGTGGCTGCGCGACGGCGGCGATCTGTTCTCGCCGAAATTTTCCGGCGGTCCGCTGCCGCAGGAGGCGGCACTGCCGCTGCGCAGCCGGGATTTCCACTGAAATGCAACCGCAACGTCTTTTCATGCCGGGACTTGCGGCGCGCATCCGACACGAAGCGCAAAGGATCACGCCAATGTGCGGCCTGGTGCGACCCCCGAAACAAAAGGCGGTAAGCCGCTAAAATCGTTCGCTATTCTCACGACGACAGCGAACGAGTTGATAGTGCCCTTGCACCACCGCATGCCGGTTTTGCTGGCGCCCGTGCAGTAGCCGGCCTGGCTCGGCGAAATTGGCGCGAGCAAGACTGAATGGTCCGCCATGCTGCGGCCTTATCCCAGCGCCGTCATGAGCGCCCGGGCGGTGGTCCGCCGGGTCGAAAATGCGCGAAACGACGACCCCGATCTGTTGACGCCGCTCGCAGAACCGATCGCATGCGCCGGAGTTATCGATGGAATCCCAGCGGCATAACAGCGTAAGAAGCCGTGAGGACCATCCAGATGGCAGTTGCTTCCGTTGCGAGTGGCCTATATCGTCTAGCGCCTGCCGTAAGCAGGGTTTGTCGGCGGTATGCGTGTCGCGAGGCGGTGCTGGAACGGACCCGCGACACCGCGTCATCGCGGAAACGATGAGCGATTGCGGTAGTCCCAAAAAGGCGGCCAAAAGACCCGTGAACGTTGCGACGGCCTCGAAGACGGCCGGGAGGAAATAGTGCCACCTTCCACCAGCCCTCTCCGCGACTTCGTGCATAAGCGCGATTTTTATGCGGGCGGCCTGATGATCCTGCTCGGGCTTGGGATCGCGCTCAAGGGCGCGACCTACCGACTCGGAAGCCCGATGCATATGGGCCCTGGCTTCTTTCCGACCATGTTGGGCGTCCTTCTCGTTCTTGTCGGCATAGCCATCGCGGCACCTGCATTCGTCCCGTCGGCGCAAGGCGAGCAGCAGAACGAGAGCATCCTGCCGGAACATCCGGAATGGTGGGCGTGGTTTTGTATTCTGATGAGCCCGGTGCTCTTCATCCTGTTCGGACGCTATTTTGGAATGGCCCCCGGAACCTTTGCCTGCGTTTTCATCGCGGCGCTGGGTGACCGCCAAGGAACCTGGAAAAGCACGTTCATCCTATCGACC
>JASHSE010000173.1 GCA_030036975.1 Xanthobacteraceae bacterium
ATCGGAGTATTTCTCGACGCGCGCGCGCTCCAGACCCTCGACCAGCACCTTCACGGTGCCGTCCGGGAGTTTCAGGAGCTGCAGCACGCTCGCGAGCGTTCCGATCTCATAAATCGAGTCAGGCGCCGGATCGTCGTCGGACGCGTTCTTCTGCGTCGCGAGCAGGATCAGCGCGTCGTTCTTCATCACGTCTTCGAGGGCGCGAATGGATTTTTCGCGGCCGACGAACAGCGGCACGATCATGTGCGGGAAGACGACGATGTCGCGCAGCGGCAGCACCGGATAGGCACGGCTTTCGCCGGCGGTGAGGAGCGGCTTTGGTTTGGCGGCGCTGGTCATGGGCCCCAATTCCTATTGTTGTGCACGTCCGCCGCGACCCGCAGGATGCGCTGTCGAGACGAACTGCCGGTGAGCCGGGAGGAACGCTAGAAGGGCGCGTCCGAAACGCCGCCCGGCGCAGTTATGCGAGTCTTGGTACGTTTTTTACTCATGGCAACGCCATAGGTGGCGTTGCGCGCAGGTCGTGTCAAGAAAGCCGGCTTTTCGCGGCAAACCTTCGCGTCGTCGAGGCGATGCGGCGCTCCGCGCAGCGACGAATCGGGCCGCTCCGGCGGGCCCGATCCCACGTCACGCGCTCGCGCCGCCGGCGTCGCTCGCCCGATCCGAGCGATCGGCGTAGATGTAGAGCGGGCGCTTCGAGCCGTCGACCACCTCGCGGAAGATCTCGACCCGCACCACACCTTCCAGGCTCGGCAGATCGAACATGGTGTCGAGCAGGATGCTCTCCATGATCGAGCGCAGGCCGCGCGCGCCGGTTTTGCGGTCGATCGCCTTGCGGGCAATCGCGGCAAGCGCTTCGTCGGTGAGCTTGAGATCCACCGTTTCCATTTCGAACATGCGCTGATACTGCTTGACCAGCGCGTTCTTCGGCTCGGTGAGGATGCGCTTGAGCGAGGGCTCGTCGAGGTCCTCCAGCGTCGCCACCACCGGAAGCCGGCCGACGAATTCCGGAATGAGCCCGTATTTGAGCAAATCCTCGGGCTCTACCTCGCGGAAGATTTCGCCCTGCTTGCGGTCCTCCGGCGCCATCACCTTGGCGCCAAAGCCGATCGAGGTGGAGCGGCCGCGCGCCGAGATGATCTTTTCCAGCCCGGAAAACGCGCCGCCGCAAACGAACAGGATATTCGTGGTGTCGACTTGCAGGAACTCCTGCTGCGGATGCTTGCGGCCGCCTTGCGGCGGAACGCTGGCGATGGTGCCTTCCATGATCTTCAACAGCGCCTGCTGCACGCCCTCGCCGGACACGTCGCGGGTGATCGAGGGATTGTCCGACTTGCGTGAAATCTTGTCGATCTCGTCGATGTAGACGATGCCGCGTTGCGCGCGCTCGACGTTGTAGTCGGCCGCCTGCAGGAGTTTCAAAATGATGTTCTCGACGTCCTCGCCGACATAGCCGGCCTCGGTCAGTGTCGTGGCGTCCGCCATGGTGAACGGCACGTCGAGGATGCGCGCCAGCGTCTGCGCCAGCAGCGTCTTGCCGGAGCCGGTCGGGCCGATGAGCAAGATGTTGGATTTCGCCAGCTCGACGTCGTTGTGCTTGCTCTGATGATTGAGCCGCTTGTAGTGATTGTGCACAGCGACCGAGAGCACTTTCTTGGCGTAGTCCTGGCCGATCACGTAATCGTCCAAGACCTTGCGGATCTCGCGCGGCGTCGGAATGCCGTCGCGCGACTTCACCAGCGAGGATTTGTTCTCCTCGCGGATGATGTCCATGCACAGCTCGACGCACTCGTCACAGATGAACACGGTCGGCCCGGCAATGAGCTTGCGCACCTCGTGCTGGCTCTTGCCGCAGAACGAGCAGTAAAGCGTATTTTTTGAATCGCCGCCGCCGACCTTGCTCATTCCAGTCTCCGTACCGATCCGAAGTCTCGACCGTAATGGTCTCGACCAGGCGCGCCGTGCCTCACCTTACGAAGCGCTACGCTAACATTCCGTAGCTCAACAGTGCCTACACGCTGCCGTGGCGCACAAGCGCCTATGCTAGCGGCCTGCCAACCAAGAATCCATTAACGATAACGCGAGTTTGCGCCACTGTGTTTTCCGCATCACACCGCTGATAAAACGCTTGACGGGCGGTTTTGAGCCGCCTTGCCCCGCCGAATCGGACTTTTTCATGGCGTCCGCCGCCGTGCGCCGGCCATGCCCGGCTTTGGCGGCTCATCCCTTGAGCGTCGCCACCTCCGCCGACTTCAGCGAAGGCTCTTCCGGACGCTTTTCGATCACCTTGTCGATCAGGCCGAAATCCTTGGCCATCTCGGAGGTGAGGAACATGTCGCGCTCGAGCGCGTCCTCGATCTTCTTCAAAGGCTGGCCGGTGTGCTTGACGTAGATCTCGTTGAGCCGGCGCTTGAGGTTCAGGATCTCCTGGGCATGCAGCATGATGTCGGTGGCCTGGCCCTGGAAGCCGCCCGACGGCTGGTGCACCATGATGCGGGCGTTGGGCAGCGCGAAGCGCAAATCCTTGGCGCCGGCGGCAAGCAGCAGCGAGGCCATGGAGGCGGCCTGGCCGGTGCACAGCGTCGAAACCGCCGGCCGGATGAACTGCATGGTGTCGTAGATCGCCAAGCCGGCGGTCACGATGCCGCCCGGCGAATTGATGTACATCGACACTTCTTTCTTCGGGTTCTCCGCCTCGAGATACAGGAGCTGGGCGACGACCAGCGACGCCATGCCGTCCTCGATCGGCCCGGTGATGAAGACGATGCGCTCCTTGAGGAGGCGCGAATAGATGTCATAGGCCCGCTCGCCGCGGTTGGTCTGTTCGAC
Source organism: Xanthobacteraceae bacterium (assembly GCA_030036975.1). Lineage (GTDB taxonomy): Bacteria > Pseudomonadota > Alphaproteobacteria > Rhizobiales > Xanthobacteraceae > BOG-931. Next base: position 2,830 of record JASHSE010000173.1, read on the forward strand.
CACCATCGGGACCAGGTGCTGCATGTAGGTTTCAGTCGGGTCGCGCATGGATCACCTGTGGCGTCCGGTGTGCCTGCCAAGCTTGGCTTAGCCAGTGTGACTGAGTCGGGCTCGGCTTGTCGAAGCCGGCGGACATCCGGGATTAAGTCGTCGTTAATGCAGATAGGCGCGCAAAGCCGCACAACAAGACGTGCGGCGGCCTGCTCATTCGGCGTCTTCCTTGAACAGCTCGTCGCGCGACACCGGCTTGTCGGTCACTTCGGCCAGTTCGAGCACGAAGTCGACGACCTTGTCCTCGAACAACGGCGCCCGCAACGCAGCCAGCGCGCTCGGGTTGTTACGGTAATAATCCCATACCTGCTGCTCGCGGCCGGGCATCTGGCGAACCTGCTCCATGACCGCCGCGCGCAACTGCTCCTCGCTCACGGTGATATTGTTCTTCTCGCCGATCTCCGCAATGACCAGGCCGAGCCGGACCCGCCGCTCGGCGATGGCGCGATACTCGGCGCGCGCCTTGTCCTCGGTGGTGCCTTCGTCCTCGAAGGTGCGGCCCTGCTGCTTGAGGTCGCTTTCGATTGCCGACCAGACGTTGTTGAACTCCTGCTCGACCAACGTCGGCGGCGGCTCGAATTTGTGGCGCTCGTCGAGTTGATCCAGCAGCGCCCGCTTGAGCTTTTGCCGCGACGCCGCAGCATGGTCGCGCTGCAAGCGCTCGCGCAGCGCATCGCGCAGCTTGGCGAGCGAATCCAAGCCGAGCGATTTGGCAAAATCGTCGTTCAGGGTCACCTCGCCGGGCGCCTCGACCGTCTTCACCGTCGCCGCAAAAACAGCGGTCTTGCCGGCCAGCGGCGTGGCCGGATAATCGTCCGGGAACTTCAACTCGAAGGTGCGGCTCTCGCCGGCCTTGAGCCCGATCAGGTTGTCCTCGAAGCCGGGCAAAAAGCGGCCGGAGCCAACGAGGATGGGCACGTCCTCGCCGGAGCCGCCCACGAACGGCTGGCCGTCCATCGTGCCCTGGAATGAGACGGTGACGCGGTCGCCGTTTTGCGCGGCTTCAGTCTTGGCAATGTACGGCTTATTTTGCTCGGCGATGGCCGCGAGCGCTTGGTCGACCTCGGCGTCGGCCACTTCCGCGCTCAAGCGCTCGAGCTTGATGCCTTTGAAATCGGTGAGCGTGATCGGCGGCACGATCTCAATCTCGACCGTATAGGCGAGGTCCGCATTGCCGGAGATGACATTATCGACCGCGCCCTGTTCGGTCGGCAGCACCACTTTGGGCTCGGTGGCAAGCTTGAGGCCGTGATCGTTGACGATCTTCTGATTGGCTTCGCGGACCGCGGCTTCGATGACCTCGGCCATCGCCGACTTGCCGTAGATGCGCTTGAGGTGATTGACCGGCACCTTGCCGGGCCGGAAGCCGCGCATCTGCACGCGACCCTTGAGGTCGTCGAGCCGCTCCTGGACCCGCGCCTCGAGATCGCTGGCCGGAACGACGACACGGTATTCGCGCTTAAGGCCCGCGGCGGCAGTTTCAGTGACCTGCATGGCAACTACTCTTCATCGCGCGGGACCAAGCGCCTTCCGCTCGTGTTTGCCACAAAACCCGCCCGGTGGTGCGGGCGGAGGGGCTCGAACCCCCACGACTTGCGTCACGGGAACCTAAATCCCGCGCGTCTACCAATTCCGCCACGCCCGCGATACGCACGGCGGCCCGGCGGCGCGGCTTATATCATGCGTAAGGAACAGGGCACCACAAAAATAGGCGCCAAACCGTCGGCTGCAACACGCGCGTGGGGCAGCGGCGCAAGCGCAGCGTCAATCGAGCAGCGCCTGATAGACGCCAGGCAGAGCTTCAGGCAGGTCCTCGGAAATCAAGCCGCGGCCGAACGCGGCGGCGGCTTCGCCGTGCAGCCAGACCGCCGCGCAAGCGGCTTCGAACGCCGGCATGCCTTGCGCCAATAGTCCGGCCGCGATCCCGGTCAGCACGTCGCCGGCGCCTGCCGTCGCCAGGAAGGCCGGCGCATTGGCTGCGACGGCGGCGCGGCCGTCCGCAGCCGCGACCACCGTGTCAGCACCCTTGAGGATAACGACCGCACCGCAAAGCGCAGCCGCGAGGCGGCCTCTTTCGAGTTTCGACCCGACTTTGGTTCGGTCGTCCAGTGCGTTGAAATAGCGCGAAAATTCGCCCTCGTGCGGCGTCAAGATCGTGGCCTTGCCGGCGCGGGCCAACAGCGCCCAGGCGAGCTGCGGCGGATCCGGCGCAAAGCTGGTAATGGCGTCGGCGTCCAGGACCACGGCGCGGTCGCCAGCCAATGTCGCCAAGACCAGCTCGCAGGTCGGCTCGCCGACGCCGAGGCCCGGCCCCAGCGCCACGGCATTCAAGCGGCGATCGGCCAGAAGTTTGGTCAGCTCGCCGGCGCCATCGACGGGCCGGACCATCACCGCCAAGTTTGCCGCCGCGTTGATGGCGAGCGCCTCGCATGGGCTGGCGATAGTGACAAGGCCGGCGCCGGCGCGCAGCGCGCCGCGGGCGGCGAGCCGCGCCGCCCCAGTCGACCACGACGCTCCGGAAACGACCACGGCGTGACCGCGATCGTACTTGTGTCCGGTATGCCGCGGCACAGGGAATTGCCCGCGCCAGAGCGCCGGGACGTTCTCCCAGGTTTTTGGCCCGATGCGGTCCAGGACTGCGTCTGCGATGCCGATATCGGCCACGCGGACGGTCCCGCAATAGAGCCGGCCAGGCAAAAGCACGTGTCCGGGCTTTTTGCGAAAGAAGGTGACGGTGTGGGCGGCTTTCACCGCGGCGCCCATGACGGCGCCCGAGGTGCCGTTGATGCCGCTCGGCAGATCCACGGTGACCACGGGCACGCCTCGCGCATTGATTGCCTCGATCAGTTGGCGCGGAACACCCTCGACCGGGCGATCGAGACCGGCGCCGAACAGCGCATCGACCACCGCGTCGGCGCCAGCCAATTCCTCGATGCCGGCCGCGACCACCGCGCCGGTCCAGCGCTTCGCGGCCAGCGCGGCATCGCCTTTGAGGCGGCCGACGTCACCGAGCAGCAAAATCTTGACGGCGTAGCCGCGCTCGGCGAGCAGCCGCGCGGCGACGAAGCCGTCGCCGCCGTTGTTGCCGGGGCCCGCGACCACGGCGACGGCGGCACCGCTGGCGTGGCGCTCGGCCACCGCGTGCGCCACCGCCGCTCCGGCCCGCTCCATCAATGCGATGCCGGACATTCCGCCGGCGATCGTCAGGCGGTCGGCCTCGGCCATTTCGACGTTGCTGAGAAGCTCGATCATGATCACCGAAGATAACGAAAGCGGCAGAGGCCGCCTATCGCCAAGCGCCTTCATCGCACTATTGACGAGATAATAGGCACTATGCCTATTTCCACGGCGAAGGCCTTTTCGAAGC
>JASHSE010000174.1 GCA_030036975.1 Xanthobacteraceae bacterium
AATGCCCGCGGCCGGCGATTGAGGACCCGTGGCGCTCGACATTTACCGTAAAAAACGACAGTTCGGCGTAACGCCGGAGCCGCGCGGGCGCCGCGCAAGGCGCGGCGGCAACAGCTACGTCATCCAAAAGCACGCGGCGCGCCGGCTGCACTACGATCTCCGGATCGAGCTCGACGGGGTGATGAAGAGCTGGGCGGTGACCCGCGGCCCGAGCCTCGATCCCGGTGAAAAGCGGCTGGCGGTCCAGGTCGAGGATCACCCGATCGAATACAACAGCTTCGAGGGCACCATTCCGGCCGGCGAATATGGCGGCGGCACCGTCATGATCTGGGACCGCGGTCACTGGGTCCCCGAAGGCGACCCGCACAAGGGCTACGCCAAGGGCCACCTGGTGTTCGATCTGGACGGCGAAAAGCTGCACGGCCGCTGGCACCTGGTGCGCATGCAGCGCCGCGCCAACGACCGCCATGAGAACTGGCTCCTCATCAAGGGCAAGGACGAGGAGGCGCGCAGCGGACGCGACGCGGACATTCTGGAGAGCGAGAAGCGGTCCGCGGCGAGCGGCCGCACCATGGACGAGATTGCCGCCGGCAAGGGCCGCAAGCGGGTATGGCACAGCAATCGTTCCGCCGACGGCGACAACGCGGCGCGCCCGCAGTCGCAGCGCGCATTTCGCGAAGAACTGCGCGCGCAAGCCGGGGCGCTGGCCGGCGCTAAAACCAAAGCTAGACCCAAGGCGAGACCCAAGGCGAGACCCAAGGCGAAGCCGAAGCCGGCAACGCGGAAACCGGCCGCGCGTATCCCGGCGTCATCCGCAAAGCGGGCGAAACCCGCGACCAGCGCGGTCGCAACCCAGAAAAGCGACCAGAAAAGTGATCCAGCCCCGGGCGGCAAAAGGGCTTCCGGCACGCGACTGCCCGACTTTGTGCCGCCCGCCCTCGCGACGCTGCATGACACCGCGCCAAGCGGGCCGGGCTGGCTGCACGAGATCAAATTCGACGGCTATCGCATCGAGGCGCGGCTCGACCGCGGCCACGTGCAGCTCTTGACCCGCAATCGGCAGGACTGGACGCACCGCTTTGCGCCGATCGCCGACGCGGTCGCCAAGCTTCCGGCCGAGAGTGCGCTGCTGGACGGCGAGGTGGTGGTCGAGAACGACAAGGGCGCTTCCAGCTTTTCGCTGCTGCAGATCGCCCTCAAGGAGGGCCGGACCGATCGTTTTGTTTATTGGGTGTTCGACATCCTCCACCTCGATGGCGCTGATTTGACCGGACGGCCTTTGGTCGAGCGCAAGGCAGTGCTCAAGAAACTGTTGCGCGGCGTCACCGATCCGATCCGCTATGCCGAGCATTTCGACGAGGACGGACCGCGCCTGCTCAAACATGCCTGCGAATTGGGCCTTGAGGGCGTGGTCTCAAAGCGCCGCGACGCCGCGTACAGCTCCGGCCGGACCGAGAACCTGGTCAAGAGCAAGTGCCGCAACGAGCAGGAGCTCGTCATCGTCGGCTTCACTCCGTCGACCGCTATGCCGAGCGCGATCGGCGCGCTCACTGTCGGCTACTATGACGATGGCGAGTTGCGTTATGCCGGCCGCGTCGGCACCGGCTATAATCACGCCACCGCGCGCGATCTGTGGCGGCGCCTGCAAAAGCTGCGCACCGACCGGCCGCCGCTCGCGGTGCCGAGAACCGAACGGCGCAAGGACGTGATCTGGGTCAGACCGCAGCTGGTGGCCGAGGTCGAATTCCGCGGCATCACCCATGACGGGCTCTTACGCCAGGCGTCCTACAAGGGCCTGCGTGAGGACAAGCCGGCCGACGAGGTGGTGCGCGAGATGCCGGCCGCGTCAGCGCTGGCCGCCGCCGCGGGCGCGCCGCCGGTCGCGGCAAAGCCGGATCCGCCGGCCGCGAAAGCGCCCTCCGGCCGGCAGCGCCGGACCAAGCATAACAGCAGCGAGTTTGGCGACATGACTCTCACCCATCCCGATCGCGTCTATTGGGTCGATGCCGGCGTCACCAAACAGGACCTCGCCGAATACTATGCATCGGTCTGGGACTGGATGGCACCGCACGCCATCGACCGGCCGCTCGCTTTGGTGCGCTGCCCCGACGGCACCAAAGGCGAATGTTTTTTTCAGAAGCATATCGCATCGAACGTCAGGGACTCGCCGCTGCGCCATCTGGTCGAGGGCAAGGAGCACGATGTCATCGCGGTAGAAAATCTCGGCGACCTGATCGCGCTGGTGCAGTACGGCGCGCTGGAGATTCATGTCCGCGGCTCGCGGCTTGGCGCACTCGAAATGTGCGACCGCATCGTATTCGACCTCGATCCGGGCGAGGACGTCACCTGGCAGGACATCGTCGCCGCCGCGCGCGAAACGCGCGAGCGGCTCAGGGGCGAAAAGCTCGAAAGCTTGGTCAAGCTGTCGGGCGGCAAGGGCATTCACGTCGTGCTGCCGATCGTGCCGGTCGATTGGGATGCCGCCAAGGATTTCGCGCAGAAGATCGCGTTGCGCATGGCCGCCGACAGCCCGCAGCGCTACGTCGGCAAGATGACCAAGGCGCTGCGCAAGGGCAGAATCTTCATCGATTATTTCCGCAACTCGCGCGAGGCGACCTCGGTCGCGGCCTATTCGACCCGGGCACGCGCCGGCGCCCCGGTCTCGGTACCGTTGACCTGGGAACAGCTCTCCCGCGTCAAGGCCGCCAACCAGTTCACCGTGCTCAACCTGAAAAAGCACGTCCGCCAGGATGCCTGGCGCGACATCGACAAGGTCCGGCAGCGGCTGCCGAGCAAATCGTAGGGTGGGCACCGCGTGGCGAGGTCAAGCCGCGTGGGCAAAATCGTGCGATCGCGGTGCCCACGCGGCCAGTTCGGAGCAGACGATTTTGTCCACCCTACTGAGCTCACCCGGCGAGTTTCAACCACTCATCCTTCGGCTCGAACCGCGCGCGAAAAATCTCGGCGTCCAGCGGGTCGGCAAAGCAATAGCGCACGAAGGCGGCGTAATCGTCCTCGACGTACATGTCGAACACGCCGACATATTTGATCAAAAAGTCCAGGATCGCGCTGTCGTCGGTCAGCTGCCGTCGCGGCAGCACCACCTGATAGGGACATTCGGCGTCGAGCTTGGAGAGCCACGCGCTTTTCTTGTCCGGGGTCATGATTTGCCTCGCTTCCAAAAGGCCCAGACGAGGTATTGTTCCCTTTTTGTTCGCGACTGTAAAGAGCCACAAACGGCGGCACGGGGCAGCTTGGACGACAGCTAGGCCTAGTAGGTAATACTGTGGCGGCGTCAGCAAGCGTGTCGCAAAGCCGAATCGCCGTCAGACTTTTCCGATTCATTGGCGCCTGCTGGGCCTCTGGATGGCGTCTGCTAGTATGCGTATCAGCAGCGGGCTTGGACCGCGCCGGTCAGGTCAATCCATGGATATGCTCCCTGAATTCCGTCTGTTCTGCCTTGCGTTGCGGATGCCGTTTAGCGTTCCGGATAGCGAGGCGCTGCGCGAGGCGGCAACCGCGGAGATCGACTGGGACGCCATCGTGGCCGGCGCCCGCCGGCACCGGGTCGCGCCGATCCTGTGCGCCCGCCTACCGGACTGCTCCACTGTGCCGGCGCCGGTGTTCGCGAAGCTCAAGCGGCAAGCGGTTTCGGCGATGCAGCGCAGCCTTGGCCAGATCGCCGAGATCCACCGGCTGCATGAGGCCTTCACCCAAGCAGGAATCCGCATCCTGTTCCTCAAGGGCGTGGCCCTTTCGGCCCAGCTCTATGGCGACGGCACGAAGCGCGACGCCGGCGACATCGACGTTCTTGCCGAGTCCGAGATGTTTGGCGCTGCGGCCGAACTCGTCGAGCGGCTCGGCTATCGGCATCATGAGTATGCCCGCTCGCCCCGGCAACGCCGCCACTACGCAAGGCTGATCAAGGATGTCGAGTTCCGGCATGCGCGTACGGATGCGCGGCTCGAGCTGCACCACCGCCTCACGGATTATCCATCTCTGCTCGCGATCGATTTCGATGCGCTGTGGCGCGAGCGCGACGAGGTGCAGCTCGGCGACCGTGTGATTCCGACGCTGCCGCGCGCGGTTTTGCCGGTCTATCTCTGTGCCCATGGCGCCGGGCACAGCTGGGAACGGCTGCGGTGGCTGGTCGACTTTGCCGGCGCAGTGCGCTCGGACGCCAGCATCGACGGCGCCCTGGCGGCCGCCGAACGCACCGGGCTTGCGGCGCCGATGCTGCATGCTCTGATGCTCGCGCACGACTGGCTGGCGCTGCCGGTTGCCGGCCGTCACCTGGCGCGCGCCCGGGCCAGCGCGGCGGTCCGGCGCCTCGATCGCATTCTCGCGCATCTTTATTCCGGGGCCGCCTGGCACGCGATGCCGGCGCGCGACACAGCGGCCGGGATCGCGCGCTATTCGCTGTGGCAGCGGCTCTACCGGCTCTCGCTCAATCGGGACTGGCGCTATCGGTTCGAACTGGCTCGGCGGGAATGGTTCACGGCGGCCGACTGGGATACGCTGCCGCTGCCCGATCCGCTGTTCTTCTTGTATCCACTCGCGCGTCCGTTCGCCTGGATTGCGCGGAGAAGACGGCGATGACGACTTCGCCCGACGACATGGCGAAAGCGCTTTCTGATCCGGCGCCCATACGGTTCGGCGGCGCCGGCATGATCGAGCGAACCCGACCTTGGCGCGCCCGCGGCGTCGCCCGTCATGTCGTTCTGTCGTCTCTTGCCGGCCTGCAGCGATTGGGCGGCGCGCTGGAACGCGGCCTTGCGCGGCCGCGCGTGCATTTCATTTCCTTGCATTCGGTGGCACCGGCCGAGGAGAACAAATTTCGGCTCCTGCTGACGCAGCTCGCACTGACCCATCGCTTTGTCCGCTACAGCGAGGCAGTCGAACACGTGCGTCGCGGTGGCATCGACCGCCCTCTGCTTACGTTCAGTCTCGACGATGGCTTTAGGACCTGTCTTGCCAGCCTGCGCATACTCGAGGAATTCGGGGCGTGCGGTTGTGTCTTCGTGTGCTCGGCAGTGGTCGGCGAAAAACGTTTCGGCCAAGTGAGCGCGTTCTGTCGCGACCGCCTCGGCGTGCCGCCCACGCAGTTCGTTTCATGGGACGATCTCGGTGCAATCCTGCGCGCCGGGCACGAAGTCGGCAGCCACACGCGCACGCACGCAAACCTGGCCGCGCTTGGCCCGGTCGAGCTTGCGAACGAAATCGAAGGATCGCGGGCCGAGCTCGAAGCAAGGCTCGGTCCGATCCGTCACTTCGCATGGCCGTTCGGACGCTTTTTTCACGTCCGGCGGCAAGTCGTCGATGCCATGGCCCACGCCGGCTATGAGAGCAGCGCATCGACCGAACGTGGCTGTCATGTCGTGCCCGCGAGTCGCCCGCCGACGATCCTGTGCCTGCGCCGCGATTACATCGATGTCGCCTGGCCGCTGCCTCATTGCCTGTATTTTCTCGCGCGTAGCGCCGCGCAGACGTCGGCTGACGCGCACCTGTGGCCGGCAGATCTCGTGCCTCAGCCGAGTGACCCGTGAGCCCCCGATCCGCCGCCGTCGCCGCGCCGAGCTGGGACGACGGCATTCGCATCACGGCCTATCAGGACTCGATGCGGTTTCAGGTGGGAGCCCTGATATCGAGCCATTATGGCGGAGCGCCGGAGGAACGAGAACGCAGCTTCATTCGATTTTACGAGCATCCGTTCCAGCGCGATCGCTGCGTTCGGCTGGTTGCGGTGGATGGCGACCGCATCGTCGGATTGCACGCCTTTTTCTACTGGCCCTATCTCTTTGGCGCGCAACGCTTGGCCAGCTTCCAGATCGGAAACTCGCTCGTGGCAAGCGACTATCGCGGCCGCGGCATCTTCGGCCGTCTTATCGATGCGTCG
>JASHSE010000175.1 GCA_030036975.1 Xanthobacteraceae bacterium
GCATAATCGGCGCGTTCCAGCCACGCTCGCAGCGCGTCACCGTCGACTTTGAACGCCTCGATAAACAGAATCGGGCGGCTGCTGGCGACGCAGTTGCCGGCGCCCGCCAATACGTCGAGCTCCATGCCTTCGACGTCGATCTTGATCAGATCGACGCGCGGAAAGTTGTACGAATCGAGCGCCGTGGTTGGAACGGCGACCATCTTGTCTTCGGAATAGTCGATGACCTGGCCGATGAACTCCGTGCCAGGGCGTTGTTTCAGTTCCAAACTGCCGAAGCTTGCCGGTGCAAAATAATCGGGCGTCGGCATCTTCATCGTGCCGAGCTGACTTGCGACCGCAGCTTGGACGGCGCGCGCATTGAAGCAATTGTTGATGGCAATGTTGCCGGCGAGCGCGTAGTAGAGCCGCTCCTGCGCCTCGAAGGCCAGGACCGTGCCCCAGCCGCTCATGTGCTTGGCCCATTCGACCGTGAAGACACCGATATTGGCACCGCAATCGACCGCGATCGCGCCGTCGCCGTAATGCTGCCGTCGCAGGTCGAGGAGCTTCAGGGTCAGATCGACCTCGCCGGGATCATAGCAGCTGGCCTCGAACAGCTGATAGCCTAGCCCGTATGCGGTGGCTTGATCGACGATGTGCTGATCGAAACGGTTGACGATCAGCGTGCCGTGATCGGTCGCCACGGTGACGAATGCGATCTTGCGCGGCGGATTATCCAGCATCACCGAACCATAGCCGATTCGCGCCGCCAAAGGCCCGGCGGCGGTCCGGCCGTTTGCAATGCCCGCCCGCATCAAACGCGCTCGACCATCTCCGCCTGGGCAAAATCGCGCGCGCCGCGCCCGCGGCCCACGACGCATCACGCGATTTTGCCCATCCTGCCTTTATGGCTCTTTCGAATCCATCAGCACGAAGATGATCCGGCACGGCTCCTTGCCATGATTGATCCAGGCGTGATTGGTCGCCTGTTGTACCACCACGTCGCCGGCCTTCAGGTGCACGGTCTTGTCGTCGAGCATCATGTCGATTTCGCCGGACATGATGATGGCATAATCCACCGTCCGGGTGCGATGCATCAGCGGATGACTGACCAGTACGCCGCGCGTCGGCGCATCGGCGCCGACGATGTTCATCATCAAATTCTTCGGCAACTTCGCCTCGGTCGCCGCGTCGAGCGGCGGAATCACCACGACGCGGAGCACCGTGCCGTTATCCGGCGGGGCGATTCCCATGTCCTGCGGGGCGGCGTCTTTGCTGAACGAAAATCCGGTGGGCGCCGAATTCGTGGTCCACAGCACGGCGCTGGCGTTTCCCGACTTGCTGACGGTCAAGGTCTGGACCTGGTCGATGAGCGTCGTCGAGCGATTGTTGGCATCGAGCGTCGTCACCACGCGGTGGATTTCGCTGGCCTGCGCGCCCGAAGCGATCGTCAGGACCATCGCGAGCGACCACAAAGTTCCGTGCGGCATGAGGCTCCCCTTTTTTGGCTGCGATGCAGCTTTCAAGTGCCGGCAATGTGGCGAGTTTCGAGGTTGGCAGCAAGTTGTGGCAAGCCCCTGCCGCGGGCGCCGAGGCTGCGACAGGGCGGGGACGCCTGAGGCATGATCTATCGGTCAACGGCGCTGGCTCGTTGCGCGCCGTTTTCTCAATGCTCGTTTGATGTCGCGGCCGCCGTACAAAATACGATCCATGACGACGTTTTCCGCGTCGACGTGAAAGGCGATTGTTATTCTGCGTTCGAATCCTACGATGCACAAACCGGGTCGTAAATCATCGCGCTTTGTGCCGCGTTCAGCAGAAAATTTGAACCCGGCACAATAAGCCTCGATCCTAGTGAGGTAACGAAAGGCGAGCGATGGCCCCGACTGCTTTGCAATGTAATCGTACAGCTCGAAAAGGTCGGCAGCAGCTTCCGGAGAGAAGATGACCCTATGCGCCACGTTTCCGCGCCTTGGATCGTGCGGAATGGCGGGCACGAACATCGGCGAAGACCTTCTCGGCCGGAATTCCGCGCTTAGGATCGGCCTTCATGGCATCGTAGACTGGTACGACCTCCGATTTGAGCCAATGCTCGATCGCCGCGTCACGCTCCTGGAGCGCGCGCAGACCGGCGCGAACGACTTCGCTTGCTGAGGCGTAGGTCCCGGCACGAACCTGTGCGTCGATGAATTTCGCCTGTCGCGGCGGTAGGCTGAAAGTTCGCTTTTGTGCGGTGCGCATCGTTAACTCCGTTCGCCGGGTATGATAAAGTCATACCGGACAAATCGCAACCGGCTATCCCGCCGCCAACAGCCGGATCGCCTCGTCGCGGGCGAACAGATAGAGCAGATGGCGCAGCGCCTCGCCGCGCGGCGAGGTGAGCTTCGGATCGCGCGACAGCACCAAAGCGGCGTCGTCGCGCGCGGCGGTGAGGAGTGTGGCGTGCAGTTCGATGCGGGCGACGCGGAAGCCGGGCGCGCCGCTCTGCCGCGTGCCGAGTACGTCGCCTTCGCCGCGCAGCTTGAGATCCTCCTCGGCGATGCGGAAGCCGTCGTCGGTCTCGCGCATGATGGCAAGGCGCGCCTTGGTGGTGTCGCCGAGCGGCCCTTTGTACAACAAGAGGCACGTCGAACGCTCGGCGCCGCGGCCGATGCGGCCGCGCAGCTGGTGCAGTTGGGCAAGGCCGAAACGCTCGGCATGCTCGATCACCATGACGCTCGCCTCCGGCACGTCGACGCCGACTTCGATGACCGTGGTGGCCACAAGCAAGCGCGTGTCGCCGGCGGCAAAGCGCGCCATGGCGCCGTCCTTGTCGGGGCCGCGCATACGGCCGTGCACGAGATCGACGCTGGCGCCGAAGCGGCGCTTGAGCTCGGCGTAGCGTTCCTCGGCGGCGGCGAGATCGACGCTTTCGGATTCTTCGACCAGCGGGCACACCCAATAGACGCGGCGGCCCTCTTTGAGCGCGCGCGCCACCGCGGCGATCACTTCGTCGAGACGGTCCAGCGGAATGGTGCGGGTGTCGACCTTTTGCCGGCCGGCCGGCTTTTCACGCAACGCCGAAACGTCCATGTCGCCGAAATAGGTGAGCACCAAGGTGCGCGGGATCGGCGTTGCGGTCAACACCAGAAGATCGACCGCCTCGCCCTTGCGGGCGAGCGCGAGCCGTTGGTGCACGCCGAAGCGGTGCTGCTCGTCGACGATGGCGAGCGCCAGATCGCGGAACGCGACCTCGTCCTGGAACAGCGCATGAGTGCCGACTAACAGATCGATCTCGCCCGCGGCGAGCGCCGTCAAAATGCCGGCGCGCTCGCGGCCGCGCTCCCGGCCGGTCAGGACGGCGACGCGGATGCCGACCGCTGCGGCGAGCGGCGCGATGGTCGAAAGATGCTGGCGCGCCAAAATTTCGGTCGGCGCCATCAAGGCCGCCTGCCGGGCGGCCTCGATGACGTGCGCGGCGGCGAGCAGCGCCACCACGGTCTTGCCGGAGCCGACGTCGCCTTGCAGGAGCCGCAGCATGCGTTGCGGCCGCGCCAGATCGGCGACAATGTCGGCGACGGCGTGCTGCTGCGAGGCCGTCAGCGCGTAGGGCAGGGCGGCGACGATACGCGCGCGCAAGCGCCCCGCCGCGTTGCTGCCGCGGCCGCCCCGGCTGCGCTGTTGCGCACGCAACAGCGCCAGCGCGAGCTGACCTGCGAGCAATTCGTCATAAGCGAGTCGCGACCACGGCGCGCTGTCCGAGTTGATGTCTGCCGGTTCTTGCGGCCGATGGATTCGCTCCAGCGCCTCGGCGAAGCCGGCAAAACCGTTGCGCTTAAGCCAAGTCGCGTCCTGCCACTCCGGCAGATTCTTCGGCACGCGCTCGAGCGCAAGCGCAATCGCCTTGCGTAGCTGGTTGGGATGCAAACCCTCGGTGAGCGGATAGACCGGATCGATCAGCGGCAGCGCGGCCAATCCGGCCTCATCGACCACGCGGTCGGGATGCACCATCTGTAGATGGCCATCGTACAGCGTCGCCGTGCCCGACACGTAGCGTACTTCGCCTTCGGGAAGGAGCTTTTCCAGATAGTCGCGGCGCGCGTTAAAATAGGTGAGGGTCAGCGTTTGCATACCGTCGCCAGCATCGCTGGTATCGATGTTGTAGGGCGCGCGCGGCCGATGCGGCGGCGGCGGGCGATGGCCGTCGACCCGCACCGCGACCGTGACCACGGTATCGGGCTTGACCTCGCTCAGCCGCGGCCGGCTGCGCCGATCGACAAAGCCGGTCGGCAAATGGAGGACGAGATCGATCAGCCGCGGCCGCTCGTCGTCGCGGCCGAGCACGCGGCCGAACAGCTTTTCCAGCCGCGGCCCGATGCCGGGGAGCGTCGAGACTGGCGCGAACAGCGGATTGAGAGCCGGCGGGCGCATTGATGACCCTAGACGTCATTCCGGGGCGCCGCGAAGCGGCGAACCCGGAATCCATAAGCCCGGCGCCTGTGGTTATGGATTCCGGGTTCGCGCCTTCGGCGCGCCCCGGAATGACGAACAAATGGCATAGTCACGGCTGACATTGCGCGCCTCGCCCTCTATATACCGCTGGCCCGGCCGCGTCCGGGCTTTTGGCGTTTGCGGCGCGACGAAGAAGACAAGCGGCAATGACCGAACGATCGAGCGATGGATTGGACGAGCGGCGACGCAAGCTTCTGTTCCGCGCCTGGCGCCGCGGCGTGCGCGAGATGGACTTGATCGTCGGCCGCTTTGCCGATGCGCATATCGCGGCGCTCGACGCGGGCGGCCTCGACGATTTCGAGCGGCTCATCGAGGTGCCGAATGCCGACCTGTACGCCTGGGTCAGCGGCGCGCAGGCGGTGCCGCAAAGCCACGACAGCGCCGTGCTGCGCCAGCTCATCGCGTTCCATAAACACGCCGAGGCGACGCGGTGAGCACAGCTTTGATGAAAGGCCGTTCGCCGGCCGAACGCTTCGCGCCGGGCAAGCCGTTGCTCCTCGCCGGCGTTGCCGACGGCGCCGAAGGTTTGGTCATCGCCGATCTCGCCCGCGCCGTCGCGGCAGGCGCGAAAGCGCCTGCCGTCAGCGCCGCCGTGATCTGCCGCGACGGCTCGCGCATGGCAGCGCTCGCCGGTGCGCTCGCCTTTTTCGCACCCGACATCGAGGTGCTGGAATTTCCCGCCTGGGACTGCCTGCCCTACGATCGGGTGTCGCCCCATGCCGGCGTGGTGGCACAACGCATGACGACGCTGGCACGTTTGGCGCGCGTAAAAGGCCGCACGCAGCCGGCCGTGCTGCTCAGCACCGTCAACGCCATCCTGCAGCGCGTGCCGGCGCGCGAGACCGTGGCGCGGCAATCGCTCGCCGCCGCGCCCGGCAACGTGCTGCCGATGGCCGGCATCACCCAATGGCTCGAGCTCAACGGTTTCAATCGCGCCTCCACGGTGCGCGAGCCCGGCGATTATGCGGTGCGCGGCGGCATTTTGGACTTGTTTCCGCCCGGCATGGATGAGCCGGTGCGGCTCGACTTCTTCGGCGACACCCTGGAATCGATCCGCAGCTTCGATCCGGAGACCCAGCGCACCAATGCCGAGCGACGCGCGCTCGACCTCGTGCCGGTCGCCGAGTTTCAGCTCACCACCGAGACGATCCGCCTGTTCCGCACCGGCTACGTCGCGGCATTCGGCGCCGCCGGGCCCGACGACGTGCTCTATGAGGCGGTCAGCGAAGGCCGCCGCCATGCCGGCATGGAGCACTGGCTGCCGCTGTTCCACAAACAAATGGCGACGCTGTTCGATTATCTTTCTTACCCTCCCCTGCAGGGGGAGGGTCGGACCGCCGTAGGCGGTCCGGAGTGGGGTGACGGCAGCGCCGCGTCTGCTGCGCCGCCGTCACCCCCACCCGGCCGGCTGATACCGGCCGACCTTCCCCCTCCAGGGGGAGGTGAAGCAAAGACAGCGACGCCCATCATCCTCGAACCTTTAACCGAAGAAGCCGCGCACGAGCGGCTTTCGCAAATCGCGGACTATTTTGAAGCGCGGCGCGCAGCGCTCGATCGCGACGATGGCGGCGTCCCATACAAGGCGCTGCCGCCGGACCGGCTCTATCTCGCCGAAGCCGAGTGGCGGGCGCGCCTTGACGGCGCGGCGCTGGCGCGGCTGTCGCCCTTCCTGCCACAGGACGGCGCCGCCGACGCCATCGATATCGCCGCGCACGCCGGACACAACTTCGCCGCCGAACGCAGCGAGCCCGGCAGCAACGTCTTCGAAGCCGTGACCAGGCACGTGCAGGCGCTGCAAGCCGCCGGCAAACGCGCGACGCTCGCGCTGTGGAGCGACGGCTCGCGCGAACGCATGGCGCACGTTCTCGCCGAACACGGCCTGCACAACCTCGCGCCGGTCGCGTCGTGGCCGCAGGCTTTGGCGCTGCCGCGCCCGCAAGTGGCGCTCGCCGTGCTCGGCATCGAGACCGGGTTCGAAACCGCCGACGTTGCGGTGATCAGCGAGCAGGACATTTTGGGCGAGCGCCTCGTTCGCCCGCGCCGCCAGAGCAAACGCGCCGAAAATTTCATCGCCGAGGTGACGAGCCTTGCCGCCGGCGATCTCGTCGTCCACGTCGATCACGGCATCGGCCGCTTCTCCGGCCTGCGCACCATCGAGGCCGCTGGCGCGCCGCACGATTGTCTCGAAATCCACTATCAGGCCGGCGACAAGCTCTACCTGCCGGTCGAGAACATCGAGCTGCTGTCGCGCTACGGCTCCGAAGGCACCAACGTCGAGCTCGACCGGCTCGGCGGCGCGGCCTGGCAGGCGCGCAAGGCGCGCATGAAGAACCGCATCCGCGAGATCGCGGGCGAGCTGATAAAAGTCGCCGCCGAGCGGCAATTGCGCGAGGCGCCGCGGCTTGCCGTCGACGCCGGCCTCTACGACGAGTTCTCCGCCGGCTTCCCCTACGAGGAGACCGACGATCAGGACGCCGCCCTCGCCGCCGTGCTCAGCGATTTGTCGGCCGGCCGGCCGATGGACCGCCTGATCTGCGGCGACGTCGGCTTCGGCAAGACCGAGATCGCGCTGCGCGCCGCCTTCATCGCGGCGATGAACGGCAAGCAGGTCGCGGTCGTGGTGCCGACCACGTTGCTGTCGCGCCAGCATTTCAAGACCTTTTCCGACCGGCTGCGCGGCTACCCGCTGCAAATCGCGCAGGCCTCGCGCCTGGTTGCGCCGGCCGATCTCGCCAAGACCAGAAAAGGCCTCGCCGACGGCACCCTCGACATCGTCATCGGCACCCATGCGCTTCTCGGCAAGACCATCGCGTTCAAGGATCTCGGCCTGATCGTCGTCGACGAGGAGCAGCATTTCGGCGTCGCGCACAAGGAGAAGCTGAAAAAGCTGCGCGCCGAGGTGCACGTGCTGACGCTGACCGCGACGCCGATCCCGCGCACCTTGCAGCTCGCGCTCTCCGGCGTGCGCGACATGTCGATCATCGCCACGCCGCCGGTCGATCGGCTGGCCGTGCGCACCTTCGTGGCGCCGTTCGATCCGGTGGTGGTGCGCGAGACGCTGCTGCGCGAGCGCTACCGCGGCGGCCAGGCGTTTTACGTCTGCCCGCGCATCGAGGACCTTGCCGAGACCAAGGCGTTTCTCGACGCCAGCGTGCCGGAGGTGCGCGTCGCCGTCGCCCACGGCCAGATGCCGGCGGGCGCGCTCGAAGACGTCATGGCGCGTACTACGACGGCAAGTTCGACGTGCTCCTCTCCACCGCCATCGTCGAATCCGGCCTCGACATTCCGACCGCCAATACGCTGATCGTGCACCGTGCCGACATGTTCGGCCTGGCGCAGATCTATCAGCTGCGCGGCCGCGTCGGCCGCTCCAAGCTGCGCGCCTACGCGCTGCTGACCCTGCCGGCGAACCGCAAGATCACCCCGCACGCCGAGCGGCGCCTGAAGGTGCTGCAATCGCTCGACACGCTCGGCGCCGGTTTTCAGCTCGCCTCTCACGATCTCGACATCCGCGGCGCTGGCAATCTCCTCGGCGAGGAGCAGTCCGGCCACATCAAGGAAGTCGGCTACGAGCTTTATCAGCAGATGCTCGAAGAGGCGGTGGCCTCGCTCAAAGCCGGCATCAGCGCGCCGGTCGCCGACAAATGGTCGCCGCAGATCACCATCGGCACGCCGGTGCTGATCCCCGAGGATTACGTCACCGACCTGCCGGTGCGGCTATCGCTCTACCGCCGGCTCGCCGAGATCGAGGACGACCGCGCCATCGAGGCATTCGCCGCCGAGCTCGTCGACCGCTTCGGCCCGCTGCCCGAGGAGGTCGAGTATCTGCTCCAAGTCGTCGCCATCAAGACGCTGTGCCGGCGCGCCAATGTCGAGCGCATCGAAGTCGGCCCCAAAGGCGCCGTGCTGGCGTTGCGCGACAACGTCTTCGCCAACCCCGACGGCCTCATCTCTTACATCGCCAAACACGAAGCCGGCGCCCGCGTCCGCCCGGACATGAAGGTGGTGTTCTTCGACGAATGGGATGCGCCGGCCGCGCGGCTCAAAGGCGCCGCCGGCATTTTGCGGGCGCTGGTCGGGATCGCGGAGAAGGGCAAGCGGGCGGCGTGAGGCTGAATATTCTGCCGTGTGGTCCAGCAAGCGTAGCCTGGGTTGAGCGAGGCGAAACCCGGGAACGATCTTGCGGCGCTTATCGCCGCCCCCTGATTTCGCTGCGCTCAATCCGGGCTACTTTCCTGCCGAATATTTTCAGCATAAGTAATTGTTTCTGCTGAGAGATTCGTTTGAAATTTCGTTGAATCGTGCAAAACAGCGTGGCGAAACGATTGTGAGGTCACGCGGCCGAACTGAAAAGCGATGCGGAATCAATGCTTTGTCGCTCGTGCGCGACAGCGCTTGACAAAGGCGCGCCGAGGAATAAACGCCGGCGCCGCTCGCTCATCTAAGGGGCGTCAACCGGTGACGGCCGATTGATGGAGCGGGCGCGGTGCCCGGGATGGGCTTCGTAAGCCTGTCCGCGGGCGGTTCGGAAACTCGCCCGGCCGGCCACGACGCCGGTCTGCCAGGAGCTGGCTGCCCGGGGCGCGGATCGGTTGTCCGCGACCATGAAGCGCGAGACCGGACTGAGCCGGGGCCGCGAGGTTTTTGGCAAGAGCCGCGACGGAGCGCCGAAAGGCGAGCGCGCCCCGCACAGCGGATGACCGCGGTAACGCGGATCATCCGTGGCGCGCGCCGCACCGGTCAGCGGGTTCGGATGCGCTCATCCGAAGCGCCGGTTGCGGATCTGGACTATGCGCCTCTCGGCGCTCCGCCCCCTTATTTTATTCGGGGCAGCTTTCGTGCAGTGGCTTGGCAAAGCTCGGGCGCGAACAAAAAACGCGCCGCGAGAACGAGGATGCTCGTGCGCGCTCTTTTCGGCTGCCGCTCGCTAGTGCCCGCGTTCGCAGTAAGCGATCACGCATCTGTGGTGCACGCAGGCCCAATGCGCACAGCCGTCACGACCGCCGGGACATCTTTTGCAAAGCTGCGGCAACGCCCCGTGGCACTCGTCGGCGACGCGGCATCGCTCGCCCGCGGCCTGCGCCG
>JASHSE010000023.1 GCA_030036975.1 Xanthobacteraceae bacterium
TCGGCCCCCCAATCACCGATGGCGCACGCAACAGTCATGCCGCCGCCGAAACACGAGTCGGCAGAATCACTTGGGTCGGAAAGAGGTAGCGAGACATAGGCGGAAAGTGCCTGATCGCCTATATGTGCGACAAACTTTGCCGAGTCTGCAAAACGGGTTAAGAACGGCGCTTGGGTCGGGCCGTTTTCTTGCGCGAGCCAGATTTCGACTTGCCGAGCTTCATTTCAGCTTGCGGCTTGTGGCCTACCATGCGTGCGCTACGCAACGCCGCCTCTAAACGGCGCCGCGCTTCTTCGTCGCTGAATTTTTCATCAGTGTCTTTGGACATTGTGGATAAATTCTCGGAAGCGGCGTTCCGCTTCCATCCAACCGAATACCTGCGCATCGGCCGACATGAGGAGGCGCCTATCCTCTTGCCGCAAGCCCGCTTCGTCATCATAGACCGCGTCGCGTTCGATATCTGGAAACGCCTGGCCAAGATCGTAAAGAGTAGCAAAGCTCGCCGGGACCGCAGGCCGATTGGCGACGGCCGAAACAAAATGTTGCGGCTTTGCAAGAGCAGAATCTAGAATTATTGGCACGCGATAAAGCCTGCCACTCTTGCCCCTGAATTCCTCAGTCTCGCGTGCGCGATCACCAACGACCTCGCGCAATTTGTCGAATACGACAATGCGGAAGTCCTTTTCTATCTGCCGCCGAATTTCATAAACGTAATCAGCGACGGAACGCGCAGCATTGGCGACCAAGCAAACGACCTGAGGAAGATCGTCTACCATAGCGGCTGCTAGTACCCGACCATCAATAAAGCGACACCTGTAGCGTTGCGCAAATTCATCCAGCCGATGAACAACGTTGCGACTAAGCGAGACGCCGGCACTGCTAAGGCGCATGGCACTAAAACCGGCATCATGGACCGTGACGCCGGCGGCAGCTTGTTCGATAACGACAGATACGAGAGTGCCGTCACCGTAAGCAACCGGAATGGTCGCTTCGATGCCGAGATTCGATTCTTGCGCCGAACTGAGTGCGCGTATTGCGTTCTCAATTTCGGCGGCCGTGAGCTTAGTCGCCATCGAGACGCAACCTCTCTTGAATGCCACGCGGCGGCGATAATACACCGAATGTCGTCGAAACTTTAGCCCTTGCCAGAAACTCTCGGCACCATGCGGCAAATGGCTGTTCACGGCTATCCGGCTGCGCTTCCATGTATGGCCAGCACTGCCAATGTGTAGCCTTCACGCTGCCGCCCTCGAACAGATTCCGATGCGAGCGGCCTGGATTAACGTCTAGCGCAAGAATCCGCTCCCCTCGAAAGATCAAGGAAAAGCAATACTTTGGCGGCAACGCGACCCTGTGGGCGGCCAGGACGATGACACCGGACAAGGCGCGCCGTTCAGGCATTCCGATCCGCAAGCGTGCTTCCGCATAGTCCCGATGTTGCGCCGTCCCCCAGCGTGGCCTTCTCGGCGCAACCTTATCGGCCGCTAAGAACGCGGCAACCAATCCAGCGAATTCTTCCAAGGCCATACCCCGTATGACACGGGGCACAACCGTAACACGGGCGCGCCAGCAGGACGCGAAACACGACTGCCCAGACTATCTACAGGTTGGGGCTTGTGGTGTCAACGCGATAATTGGGAAATAATTCCTGGTGGATGGAACTGCCAGAGTAAACCCTGCGTTCTTATATTGGTTGCAGTGTTGAGTGAGATCGAGGAGCGAGCCATGAGCCCGCGTGAAGAGACCAAGCGCATGCTTGAAACCTCAGAGGAACGGCGAAACCGGCGCGTGGATACCCTCTTGGAGGACCCCGCCGTGAAAGCGGCCGTCCGACGGGATCAGCGGCGGCAGGCTACCGAAGAGGAGCTTGAGGCGTCCCTTCGCAAATCTGCTTAGCCAATCCACGCGGGAGACCCAGAAACCGGAAGCGCGAGGGGCCGCCCTAGTTGGCGGCCTCTCTCTTTTGGCCACGGGTTGATGCGTCAATCGAGGCACTGCATTCCGCTGGTCCATAAATACATACGCGGCTACTTCACCCGCACGCCGGGCTTTTTGCCGTTGGTGAACTCGACGCCAGCCTTTTCCAGGGCATGCCGGATTGCCTCGACGGTACGTGGTTGCAGGGTTTCGCCGGCCTCAAGCCTGGAAATCGTACTCGCTGCCACTCCGGCGAGCTTGGCGACATCACGAATCCCAAGCTGGAGCGCCGCTCGGGCCATCCGGGATTGCGCGGGAGTCATCGGAACACTGCTCCGATTTGATAAGTGCTCGACTGGCTACTTCACACGCACGCCGGGCTTGTCGCCGTTGGTGAACTCGACGCCGGCCTTTTCCAGAGCGTACTGAATCGCTTCGACCGTCCGCGGCTTCAACCGCTTGCCAGCCTCCAAGCGGCTGACCGTATCGGTCGCCACCTTCGCCATGACGGCAAGCTCGCGCACACTGATCTGAAGCGCGGCTCTTGCCATGCGGCACTGCTTTGCATTTATCAGCATGGTATACTGAATTCAGATTTACATACTGAAAGCGAAGTGCTAAACCGGTACACGGTCATTAATGCCGGATTCGCCGGACTTTCACCATGCCTGCGCAACGCAAGCGTGCCCGGAAACCTATGCGCCCGACCAAAGCGGCAGCGTCGAAGCTGGTGTCGCTCTGCCTCGACATGGAAGAGCTGCTCAACGAAGCCCAGGACGCCGCGCGCGCCGTCAATCTCATCGGCCACGGCCTCCACGAGTTCGTCAATGAAAACGAGGCCGGCGCAGTCGTCGCGGCTGCATGGAACGCATGCCAGAAAGTCGAAGCGCTTAGGCGGATGTGGGAGGACTTGTTCAAGGCCGCGGCGCAGGCGACAGGCGGTCAGTACTTGGATTGCGCGCAACAAAATCCGTGAGCGATTTCGCAGGCTGGAGCGCCGGTCCCGGGTTTCGCTTCGCTCAACCCAGGCTACGTTGCTACGTTGCGCTACGCCGCCTGGACGTCGGCGAGGAAGCGGCGCACTTCGCCCTGCAGATTTTCGGCCTCGACCGCCAGCGCGTCGGCGAGCGCCTTGACGTCGACGGCGGTGGCGCGGGCGCCGGTCGAGGCGCCGGCGACGCGGCTCATGGCGTCGGCGCCGGTGCGCGCCTCGACCGAGGCGCGGTTGACGCCTTCGGCGATCGAGGCGACCGCGTTGTTCT
The DNA here is from genome assembly GCA_030036975.1 of Xanthobacteraceae bacterium. Classification (GTDB taxonomy): domain Bacteria; phylum Pseudomonadota; class Alphaproteobacteria; order Rhizobiales; family Xanthobacteraceae; genus BOG-931. The sequence continues at coordinate 3,180 of JASHSE010000023.1, forward strand.
GCTCCTCGACGGTCGCGGCGACGGTGGCCGCGATGGTCGACATGTCGTCGATGATCGCCGACACCTGCTCGATGGCTTGCGCGGCGTCGGCGGTCGCCGACTGGATCGAGCCGATCTGGGCGGCGATGTCCTCGGTCGCGCGCGCGGTCTGCGCCGCGAGCGATTTGACTTCGGAGGCGACCACGGCGAAGCCGCGCCCGGCCTCGCCGGCGCGCGCCGCCTCGATGGTGGCGTTGAGCGCCAACAGGTTGGTCTGCCCGGCGATCGCCTGGATGAGCCCGATCACCTCGCCGATGCGGTTGGCGGCGCTGCCCAGCTCCGACATGGTGTTGACGGTGCGTTTGGATTCGGCGACGGCGCGGCCGGCGACCTCGGTCGATTTCGACGCCTGCGCGGCGATTTCGCCGATCGAGGCGGCCAGTTCCTCGATCGAGCTGGCGACGGTGGTGACGTTGACGGAGGCGGCGCCAACCCGGGTCTCGGCCTGCTGCGCCTCGGCGGTCACCGCGTCGGCCGCCTGATTGAGCCCGCTCGAGGTGCGTTCGAGCCGGCCGGCCTGCTCGCGCAACCGCGCCAGCGCCTGCTCCACCGAGGTGCGGAACTGCGCGATCATGGCGGCGATCGCTTCGCCGCGCTGCTCGCGCGCGGCGTTGGTTGCGGCCTGCATGCCGGACAGCCGCTCGCGCTCCAACATGGTGTCGCGGAACACGATCACCGCGCGCGCCATGGCGCCGATCTCGTGGCTCAGATCGGTGGCCGGAATTTGCGCCGCGGTGTCGCCGCCGGCGAGCCGCTTCATGATCTCGGCCAGACTTTCCAGCGGCCGGGTAATGGAACGGCCGATCAGCCAGCTGCAGATGAGCCCGATCAGCACCAGGGCGACGCCGAGCGTCACGATGATCCATTGCGTGCGCTCGCGCGAGGCGGCGAGCGCGCGCGAGGCGGCGGCGGCGTTGTCCTGCGCCGCGGCGATGATCTTGTCGGCCTGCGGCAGCACCGATTCGGTGTCGTGGTCGATCAGGGCGAGCAGCGGCTGGATGTTGTCGGCGCTGGCCACCCATTGGGCGAAGGCGTAGCTGTAATGCTGCACCTGCCGATTGAGTTTCCCTTTCATCGACGGCAGGCCGTCGACCGAATTGAACAGATTGTTGAAGTTCTTCACTTCATCGAGGAAGTGCTGCTCGGCGGCGGCCGAACGGTTCAGCCGGTATTCGATCTCGTAATGCCGCATGGTGAGGATCGACACCATGAGCTTGGCGGCCTGTTGGTCGGCGACCCAGCCGAGATCGTTGCGAATGGTTTTTTCGACCTCGTTGCTGGCCGAAATCAGGTCGGCGGTGGCGCCTTCTTTCTCGTTGAAGCCGAGCGTTCTTTGCTCGTTGACCAGACTGTCGAAGCTGGCCTTGAGATCGCGCACCGTGATGCGCAGCGGCGTGATGGCGTCCTGTTGCGAATCGGCGACCTTCGCCAGGATGCGGTCGAGCGACTGCATGGCGAGCTGCTGGCCTTGCGCAAAGGTCTTCAGTTGGCCATCGGAAGGGTGCGCGACGAAATCGACCGTCGCGGTGCGCATCATCAACAAGCCGGATTTGAGATCGTGGCTGGCGTCGGCCACTGCGGTGTCGCGGGCGACAATCGAGAACGAGCGCCCGACCTGGCTGTCGCCGAGCTCGTAGGCGATGCCGCCGGCCAGAAAGCCGACCACCGGAATGAGACCGAGCGCGATGATGCGGGCGCGAACCGACAGTTTGAAAAATACCTGGGTGATCGACATGGGCGAGCCGGAGCGCAGGGTCCTTGGACCGGGATCGGTGCGACCGCGGCTCCCGGGCCGCGGTAATCGCCTCCAGGAAAACGGAAAATGGTTAAGATTTGCCAAGAATTCCGCGTTATTTCACCCGCACGTTGTTGACCATAGGTGCGGCAATGCGCTCCCGAGGGCGCCGGCCTTGCGGGTTGGACAAATCCGCTGCGCGGCCCGAATGTTTACAGCCCGGTTTGCCGCAACGGCGGCGTTCTGGCCGGCGCACGTTGGCTTCCGTGCACGGCATGCATAAGTGTGGCGTTACCCTCGCTCGAAGCCCATTCCCCCACGTCATGGAGTCCTCATGCCGCCTGCCGCGTCCGCTACCCCCGCGGGCCCTGAGCTGATCGCGGCGATCAGCCAAGGGGTTGCGGCGGCCGAGGCGCTGCTCGACGACGCCCGCCGCGCCGTGGCGGCGCGGGTGACGGTCGACACCCGGCCGATCTCGGCCGCGTTCGAACGCGAACAACGCGCGACCCACGGGCTGGCCTGGCTCGCCACCTACGTGGAGGCGGTCCGCCAGCTCACCGCCTATGCGCAGCGCCTCGTCGAAACCGGCCGTCTCGGCGAGACCGAGGACCTTCTGGTGCGCATCGGCACCGGCGAATATTTGGCGCAGATTTTCGGCGGCATTGCGATGAGCCAGGGCGAGATCGTGCGTCTGTCCGATCTCGGCCTCTCAGCCGCTGCCGTTGCGGCACGGCTGTCGCCCGCGGTCGAACAGCTCGTCGCTGCCGGCAATACCGCGCCGCGGCGCGCGCGGCTCGCCGCGCTGATGCGCCAAAGCCAGGACATTACCGTTGGCTCCACCGGCCTCGACGAGACCCTCGATGCCATTCGCGACGAGATACGCCGCTTCGCCGACGACAAAGTCACGCCGCACGCGCAGCAATGGCACCTGCGCAACGCCTACATCCCGCTCGACATCATCGCGCAAATGTCCGAGCTCGGCGTTTTCAGCCTCACCATCCCCGAGGATTTTGGCGGCATGGGGCTCGGCAAGGAATCGATGTGCGTCGTCTCCGAAGAGCTGTCGCGCGGCTATATCGGGGTCGGCAGCCTCGGCACGCGCTCGGAAATCGCAGCCGAGCTCATTCTCGGCAGCGGCACCTTGGAGCAGAAACGCAAATGGCTGCCGAAAATCGCCGCCGGCGACGTGCTGCCGACCGCGGTGTTCACCGAGCCGGACATCGGGTCCGATCTCGCCGCGCTGAAGACCCGCGCGGTGCGCGAGCGCGACGCCTACAGGATCTACGGCAACAAGACCTGGATCACCCACCCGGTGCGCGCCGACGTGATGACGCTTCTGGTGCGCACCAATCCGGCGGAGAGCGGTTATCGCGGCCTCTCCATGTTTCTGGCCGAAAAGCCGCGCGGCAGCGACGATGATCCGTTCCCGGTGCCCGGACTATCCGGCACGGAAATCGAAGTGCTCGGCTATCGCGGCATGAAGGAATACGAAATCGCGTTCGACGGCTTCGCGGTGAAAGCGGAAAACCTGCTCGGCGGCGTCGAGGGGCTGGGCTTCAAGCAATTGATGGCGACGTTCGAATCGGCGCGCATCCAGACTGCGGCGCGCGCCGTCGGCGTGGCGCAGGCCGCGCTGGAACAGGGCCTCGGCTATGCGGCCGCGCGCCGGCAGTTCGGCAAGCCGATCGCCGATTTTCCGCGGGTTTCCGACAAGCTCGCCATGACCGCGGTCGAGATCATGATCGCGCGCCAACTCACCTATCATGCGGCGCGGCAGAAGGATTCCGGGCGGCGCTGCGACCTCGAAGCCGGCATGGCGAAGCTGCTCGCCGCCCGCGTCGCCTGGGCCGCCGCCGACAATTGCGTGCAGATTCACGGCGGCAACGGCTTTGCGCTCGAATTTGCCGCCTCGCGACTCCTCTGCGACGCCCGCATCCTCAATATTTTCGAAGGCGCCGCCGAGATTCAGGCGCAGGTGATCGCGCGGCGGCTGCTCGACGGGTCGAACTAACGGCTGCCTGAACGATCGAAGGTCAACGCTTAGACGGGAGCTTGGGGCATTCCTGCGCTGGTTTCGTCGGCACCAGCGAAGAGTGGTGTTGCTCGATCAAGTATACGTTGCCGGGCATCTGCTTGAACACATAGGTGTAGCGAGCCTGCACGTGCTGCTCCGGTTTGAAAGCAAACAGATCGAAAAGATAGAGCCCCGAAGCGAACGGGCGTGAGCAATCACCGCCGATCTTGTTGTTATCCCAATCGAACGTTGCCTCGGGCTTCAGCGGCAGGAAATCTTCTTCAAAGTAATGTCTGATCCCCGCACTGTCCAATGGCCCTTTGCTGCACGTCGGCAGCAAGACTGCGTCGGGGGCGTAGGTCGCACCAATCAAACCCGGATCGATGTGCGGCGCCCAAGAAAACTTCAGCTTATCGGCCCAATTTTGCAACAGCCCCTCTACAAACGTCTTGAAATTGTTGGGACTGCAGGTCTGCGACCATCCCGCTGTCGGCCAGACTGCGACGGTCGCGAGGACGATCAGGCATGCAGAGTAGCGCGGCACTCTCCGATCCAGACGTTTCATGGCAAAGCTCCTCATGCAGCCGGCGTCGGCAACGCGTCGCAACGTCGATTAGCACAATACCATGATACACGGAACACGGGAGTGCGCTCTATCTCATCTTTTCTTCCACCGCGCTGCGCTCCGGCGCCGGCGGCTCCTTCAGCAACAGCCCGATATTGCCGGAGAGGATGCGCTCGCCGTCGGCGCCTAGCGCGCGGATGTCGCGCACGAAGTCGCGCACCGCTTCGCGCTTGCGGATTTCCTGCGGATAGTCGGTGGCGAACACGATGCGCGCGGCCGGGATTTCGCACAATCCCGCCTTCACGGCGCCGATGCCGCCGGCAAAGCCCGCAGTGTCGAACACCAGATTGTTGCGGATGTAGTGGTCGAAGTCGCGCTTGGCCTTGGCGCCGTGGCGCGGGTTACCGGCGGTGCCCCAAAACGCCTTGTCCTGGAACGAGCGGATGCGGGCGAGCATGGCGGCGATGCCGCCCGACAGATGCGCCATGTGCACGGTCAGGCCCGGATGGCGGTCGAACAGGCCGCAATTGATCAGGCGGATGGTCGCCATGATCAGCGAGAACTCGCGGCCGACGCCGCGCGCGGTGTCGTAGGCGTCGAATTGCCGGGCCGCATTGAGCTTGAGCGCCGGATGCACGAACACGAACAGGCCGAGCTTTTCGACCTCGTCCCAGAACGGCTCCATGGCCGGATCGTCGATCCACTTGCCGTCGAACTCCGAGGTGATGGTGACGCCCTGGAAGCCGAGCTCGTGCCGGCAGCGCTTAAGCTCCGCAAACGCGGCGGCGCCGCCGAGCGGATGGGCATGCGCGGCGCCGATGAAGCGGCCCGGATAATCGCGCTCCGCCTTCTTGGCGCAGTCATTGACGAAGCGCGAGGTGTCGAGGTCGGCGCACATGCCGGCGGCGCTGGTCAGCCAGGCGGCGTCGATGCCGGCCACCTCCATCATGCGCACGTGCTCGTCGAGATCGTAGAGCAGCGCATGCACGGTGTAGCTCGGCGCGCCGAGCGCGTCGTAGTGCAGGACGAGGCGGTCGCCGGGGTCCTCCCTGATCAGCTCGCGCGGGGTGAAATGGTGCTGAAAATCGACGATCATCGTGGTCCTTTCCAAGTAGCGG
>JASHSE010000176.1 GCA_030036975.1 Xanthobacteraceae bacterium
GAATGCCAGCAGCCCACAGCCCACGACCACGACCACGCTGCCCCAGAACGCGATGCTGTCGAACGTGCCGAGCGCATAATTGCCCATCAGCATCTTATTGCGGGCCAAAAGCCCCATGGCAACGACGGGACCAATCAGGACGAAAATCAGCGCGACCATGAGCGTCAGCACCAAGCCGATAAGATCGTCGAAAAAAAACACAAGCACCACCGCGGGCAGCGACTCGGCGATATAGATCTTGAACCAGGTATTGCCTTTCAGGTTCAGCGCCTCGACGACGCCCCATGAGCCGGCAAGCGATATGACAACCAGACCGAGGAACCCTGCCGCAACGAGGCCAATTGCGAAAACATAAGCCACATGGGTTCCCCCCATGCCCAGTATCGCGCCGCTAAGACTGCTGTTGTCGCTTATTGCAATATTTTGGTTCAGCCCGGCACTGGCGAATACGATGGCCACCATCACGATCTCACTGAAAATTGCGCCGATCAGGGTTTCGGTTCTGGTCGCTTTGACGGAGTGGTAGGTCTTCCTCGCGGTCGCAGTGGTCTGGTAAAACAGCATGAACGGCATGACGACCGCGCCGACATTGGCGGCAACGAGGAAAAGAAAATCCTTGTCTATCTTTGCCGGTATCAGAGAAGAGTACGGCGAAGGCGCCGCTCTGATCATGAAGAAGATATAGGCCAAGAGCAGGACCGCGGACACTGCAAGCAGATATTTTTCCGCCTTTTCGTATTGCTGCCTGAAGACGATGAGGATGTGGATCGCGTATATCACCGGCAACGAGACAATCGGCGGGATTCCTATGATTTTCAAACCCACCGCCATCGCCGCATATTCGGCCACATAACTAAGAAAATCAGTCACCGCCATCGGCAGGCTTATTATGATCGACAGCCGTTTGGAGAAATTCTCCCGCACCAGTTCGCCGAGACCTTTTTTGGTCGCCGCGCCGACCCGGCCTGCGACCTCCATTATGAAGTACAATGGTATTATGAGTGCGAGCAGGATGGGGATGAGCCCATACTTGTAGGACGCCCCGCTCTGCATCGCGGTTATCACGCTGGCCGCATCGACATCCGCCATCATAACGAGCCACGCCGGCCCGAAGACGTTTCGGACGTCGGTGAGGTGCAGCTTTAGACCCGCAAAGGCGGTGACCGTTCTTGAATGGCTCGTCATAGTTATTGCCGTGCCTGGCGGGTGCGCGGTGTCCTCGATCTAAAGCCGCCATTGGAGCGTTGTTGCGTCATCATTGCCGCGCCAATCTGCCGCCCAAAAAGGCAACCGCAAGGACAACAATGACGCATGCGGGCAGGATCGATCATTTTATTGTCAATTGCCCTCCGCTTGCACGTGTCCTCCGCTTGCACGCAGGTGTCCGATCGCTGATTTGATTGCCGCTGCGAAGAGGTGCGCAAGCGATACGGTTTATAATCATTCCAAACAACACTTCGCGCCCGTGTTGACCGCGTGTCACACGGCTTGGCCTCGCGGTCAACCCGACATGATCGCCAGGCGCAATGCCAGCTCGATCGACCGCTCGCGCCATCCGGCTGCATGAGGCGCGCAAATCGAGGGCACGCCGTTCACCGGAACGGCACTTCGCTCCACCATGTCCCTCCCGCTCACGTTGAGTGACCGGCCGTTGACCGGAACGGGGCCGCGGAATAACATGTGTGATAAATACATGTTTACGGGAGGACGCTATGATCCAGGACGTGGTGTGGAGCGTCTCGATCATTCTCATGGGATGCTTGGCCGCGGTGTTCATTTGGGTGGCAACCGGGGCCAGCGCTGCGATCGCCAATTACGGGCCGGTCATCGATACCGCGTATCGGGCGCGCGTCTGGCTGTTCGGGCTGGCGCTCGCGGTGCTGATCGGGACCAACTACAAAACGGTCGGCGAACTGCCGTACATCAATACGCTGCCAAAACTACCCGCGGCGGCGGTGCAGCCGACCCAGGTCGTCGCCGAGCAATGGCTGTGGACGATCACGCCCAGCACTTTCAAGGTCGGCCAGACCGCGGAGTTCTACGTCACCAGCAAGGACGTCAACCACGGCTTCGCGCTCTACGATCCCGACTTCCGCATCGTGGCCGAGACGCAGGCGATGCCCGGCTACACCAATGTGCTGCGCTACACCTTCACCGAGCCCGGCACCTACCAGGTGCTGTGCCTCGAATATTGCGGCGTCGCCCACCACGTCATGAAGGCGGAAATCAAAGTCACCGACCACTAGCCGGCTAGCTGACACTCAAGGCGGGTCATCCGCGACGGGAGGAACACCATGACGATGGCAGTCACCGCAGGGCGCACCGCGATCAACCCGCGTGCCGCCGTACTCGCCTATCTGGCCGTATCGGGCATCGTCTACTTGTTGATGATGCTGTTGGGCCTGACCATGCGCCTCGCGCAGGCGCAATGGATCGACGTGCCGCCGAATTTCTTCTACGTGGTCATGACCATGCACGGCGCCGGCATGGTCGGCATTGCCGGCCTGAGCAGCGCGGCGGTGATGTGGCATTTCGTGCGCCGCTACATCCCGGTCTCGACCGCGGTCTTCCTCACCAATCTGGTGTTCTTCTTGATCGGCGCCGTACTCATTCTCGGTGCCGGCTTCATCGGCGGATTCGGCGCCGCTTGGACTTTCCTGTTCCCGTTGCCGGCGCATTCCGGCGGGCTGTGGTCGGTCAATGCCGCGGCTTCTTATCTCGTCGGCCTGATTTTCATCGGCGTCGGCTTTCTCTTGCTGCACCTCGATATCGCCCGTGGCATTCTCTCCACCTATGGCGGGCTCGGCGCCGCGCTCGGGGTCAAGCAAGCGTTCGGTCTGGCGCCCGCCGAGAAGGGACCGCCTCCGGCCGTCACCGCGTCGACCATGGCACTGATCGCCAACATCCTCGGTATCTTGGTCGGCGCCGCGGTGCTCGTTATCTCGCTGGTCAATTTGTACGTGCCGACCTTCACCTTCAACGCACTCGCGGCCAAGAACCTGATCTACTATTTTGGCCACACCTTCATCAACGTCACGATCTACATGGCGGTGATCGCGGTTTATGAGATCCTGCCCGTCTACACGCACCGGAAATGGAAGACCAACTGGGCGTTCTATCTGGCCTGGGTGCTGTCGACCGTGTTCGTGCTCACGGTTTATACCCATCACCTCCTGATGGATTTCGCCATGCCGACCTGGACGCTGGTCGCCGGGCAGGTCATTTCCTGGCTGAGCGGGCTACCCGTGCTGCTGGTCACCGCGTTCGGTACGCTGACTGTGGTCTACCGCTCCGGCTTGCGCTGGAATCCGGCCGCCGCTCTGGTCTTTCTCGGCGTTGCCGGCTGGGCGATCGGCGTCATCCCGGCGATCGCCGACGGCACCATTGCGGTCAACAGCGTCATGCACAACACGCAATGGGTGCCGGGCCATTTCCACACCTATCTGCTGCTCGGCATGGTGGCGATGGTGCTTGGTTTCATGACCTACCTCACCAACCCGCAACCGCGCTACGGCTTTGCCTGGCTCGGCTACTGGCTGTATCTGGTCGGCGGCGTCATCTTCGTGATCGCCTTCCTGCTGGCGGGCGCCGCCAGCGTACCGCGTCGCTACGCGGTGCACGTCGCGCAATGGCTGCCGTATGACCGCATCGGATCGATCGGCGCCACTGTCGCCATTGCCGGCGTGCTGATCCTGGTGGCGCGATTTTTTGTCGGCATCCGCACCGCAGCGTCGGCGCAAGATCCAACATGATGACGCGCGGCTTTCCGGTTCTGCTTGCTCTCGTGCTGGCGACCGGAATAGCCGCGCTCGCCTTCGAAACCGACGGCTTCCGCGTCGTGACCAGCGCCGGCGCGCGGCAATTGTCCGTCGAACGGACGCCGCAAATTCTGCCCGATGCGCACTTGGTCGACCAGGACGGCACGCCTTTCACGCTTGGCGCATACAGCGGTCGAACGGTGCTGGTCGACTTCATCTACACGCGCTGCCCCACGATCTGCGGCGTGCTCGGCAACGACTTTGCCGGCGTGCTGCGGTCGACGCCGGCGAGACGATCGGGCGCGGGCGCGCCGATCGATCTGCTCAGCATCAGCTTTGACCCGGCCGACGGCCAGGACGCGCTGCGGCTTTACGGCGAGCGCTTCGGCGCCAAGGCGCCTCGCTGGCGCATTGCCGCTGCCGCCGACGCCAGAATCCGCGCGGACCTGCTGCGCAGCTTCGGGGTTGTCGTCATACCAGACGGAATGGGCGGATTTATTCACAACGATGCCGTCTATGTGATCGACGCGCGCGGCCGCCTTGCCCGCATTCTCGATCCCGATACGCCGGCGCAGCTTGCCGCAAGCGCGCTCAAGGTCGCCGCCGCGCCATGAGCACGCGTCGCCTTCTCGTCGCCACCTGCGGATCATGGCTGGTGCTTTGGCTGCCGGCCGTTCGCGGCGGCCTGGAGCGCGATATGGCATTGCACATGGCGGTGCAGATGCCGCTCCTTATCGCGCTCGGCGCGCTCGTTGCCGCCGCCACCTGCCGGTTCGAACCGCGCTGGCTCGCCGCCGCCGATTGGCTTGGCATTGCGGGCATTGCCGCGGTCGTGCTCGGCACGTCATTCTGGATGGTGCCGCGGGCGCTCGATCAAGCCATCGCCGATTGGCGGATCGATCTCGTCAAATTCCTGACCTTGCCGCTCTTGGTCGGGATGCCGTTGGGCTTGAGCTGGCGGCGGATGCCGCCGCTCGGCCGCGCATTCATCTGGGCCAATTTCATACCGAAGCTCGGCGCCGTCGGCGGCCTCTATCTCGGTGCGCCGATGCGGCTCTGCGCCTATTACCGACTCGACCAGCAGGAGCTCGCGGGCTGGACCCTGATCGCCGTCGCCGTCGCGCTGGGAATAACTTGGTTTGTGGCGGCGTTTATCGGCTGGACGCCGAGCTGCGGGAAACGACCCTCGAGGCCTTCGGTTGACGGTGCAGGGCGGCAGCGCGCGTTGCACGCTTCCGCTGCCTGATGCAGCGGCGATCACGGACGAGATCGCCGCAGCCTTGCGGCGCCTACCTTTAGGCTCCATAACGGACCTCAACCGACGCGAGCGGCGGCCGGCGCCGGCCTGACGGAGAACAAGATGCGGCTGACGCTTCATACCGATTACGCCCTGCGCGTCCTCATTCAAGTCGCGATCGCCGACGGCAGGCTGATAACGATCAACGACATTGCGCAAAGCTTCGATATTTCGAAGCAGCATTTGATGAAGGTCGTGAACGATCTCGGCCAAAAAGGCTATCTCGAGACGGTGCGCGGCCGCAACGGCGGCATCCGGTTGCAGCGCCGGGCGCGCGATATCAATGTCGGCCAGGTGGTGCGCGAGACCGAGGACAGGCTCGATGTCATCGGCTGCCTGGGGCAGCGCGGCTATTGCCGCATTGAGCGAGTCTGCGTGCTGCGCGGCGCGTTACGCGATGCGACCGAGGCTTTTCTCGCGGTGTTGGATGGATACTCGCTCGCCGATCTGATCAGGCCGCAGAGGGCATTGTCGTCGTTGCTGCTGCTCGATCAGCCCGCGGCGCGGACTCAGTAGCGCGGGCATCCGGACGGCGCCGAAGGCGATAAGGCGAATGGATCACAGTGACGGAATGCCGTAGCGCCTATTGGGATTGCACCACCGCTGCAGCGAATCTGATTTTGAGGAGGGACAATACGGCCGAAAAATCGTCGGACGTCCAGGTGCAAGGGCGACCGAGTAAGCGTATGCGGCGCACCGGCACGATGAATTCCGAATATGTCGCTTGACGATCCCGCAGCGCTGCGCGTGACTACTGTGGCCCTTTGCACGGGAGCCGGACGCCATGGCCAATCCACGCCTTTCCATTCGCATCGATCTCGCAAGCGGGGACCGTATTGGGCCGGGAAAGATCGCACTTTTGGAAGCGATCCAGTCCACCGGATCGATTTCCGCGGGCGCGCGCTCGCTTGGCATGTCCTATCGGCGCGCATGGCTTTTGGTCGAGGAAGTCAACGATGCGCTCCGCCAACCCGCGGTCACGGCCGAGACCGGCGGCCGCAGCGGCGGCGGCGCGATCGTCACGCCGGTCGGCAGGCGCGTCATCGATCTCTACCGCGCCATTGAAACCACCGCACGAAACGCGGCCGGGCAAGAATTTCGTGCCATGGGGAAGCTGGTTCGCCCGGAGAAGACCGCCCCGTAAGCCGGCGGACGCGCCTGTCCGTCCACCTCGCCAAATTTGAACGGCAATTGACTTCCCCGCTATATCCAATCCAATATAACGATATGACGCTCAAGCAGACCGAGGCACTTCTCAAGGGCGGGTTGCAGGCATCCTTTGCCCCGCCGCCTGTCCGGCCCGCTTTGCGCCTCACCGATGCAATATCCCGGAGCGATGATCCGGACGGCGAGGCGTTGGACTTAAGCGGCCAAATTCGCCGCACGCGCATTTGGGAATTCGGCACGAACCTTCATTGCTCCATCATCGGCACATGTCTCTCGACGACCGACCTGCGCCACGTCCTGGCAAAGGCTAAAGTCAAAGATGCGGAGATCGCCTGCGACCACGATTTGCATTGCTTGGGTGTGATGCTGGCGAGCCGCCGGGAGCAGGGCGCGAGATTTCTGCAAAAGGCTCTTGACCGCTGTCATCGCACGGCAATTTTCCGCTGCTTGAAAATCAAGGATGCCGCCGGTCTGCTCGAATTCTGGGACGATGCTCTCAAGCAAGGCGATATTCCAGGCGCCTATTGGGCGGTTCTCACGCATCCGTCGGCAACGCCGGACGTCGTCAAGCGCGTGTTCGCTGACGTGCATATGCTCTCCCATTTGGTTGGCGCAGCCAACCGAGCCGATATTCGGCGCCTGCGGCAACTGGAAGCCGATAACGCGGCGCTTGCCGCAAAGGTGGAGCGCCAGCAACGGCAACTCCATCAGGGCTTCGTCGAGCGTGACCGGACCATCCGCGAGCTGAATGAGCTGATGGCCGAGCAGGCTGCCGACCGCTCGGCGCAGACATCCGATGTCGAATTGCGCCCCGCCGATGACCGGTTCGAGACTGCTGTTGCCGATCTCACCAAGCGGCTCGCGCACGAAACTGCGCGAAGCGAACGTTCCGAGCAGCACGCAAACGAACTCTCAGCCGCTCTCAAGGACAGCGAAGAGGCGCTGCGAAAAAGTCGCATGGAATGCGATTCCTATTGCCAGGAGCTTGACAATATCGAACAGCAGCTGACCGCGCTTCTCAAGCAGGAGGACGGGCCGAGAGTCTCGATCGAGCTTTCCGGTCTGACGGTGTTGTACGTTGGCGG
>JASHSE010000177.1 GCA_030036975.1 Xanthobacteraceae bacterium
GCCAAAGTCGCGCCGGCGGCCTTGTTTTCCAGATACCAGCGGTAGGTGGCGGCAATGCCGTCTTGCAGCGCAATCTGCGGCGTCCAGCCGAGCGCGGCGATGCGGCTCGAATCCATCAGCTTGCGCGGCGTACCGTCCGGCTTGGCCGGATCGAACACGATCCTGCCGCGGTAATCGACCACGCGGGCGATGATGTCGGCGAGCGCGGCGATCGATACGTCGCTGCCGGCGCCGCAATTGATCGGCTCGTCGCCGTCGTAACTGTCCAACAGAAACACGACCGCGCGCGCCAGATCATCGACGTGCAGAAACTCGCGCATCGGCCGGCCGGTGCCCCAGACCGTGACTTCCGGACGATCGGCGGCTTTCGCCTCATGGAACCTGCGAATGAGCGCCGCCATGGCGTGGCTGGTCAGCGGATCGAAATTATCGCCGGGGCCATAGAGGTTGCACGGCATGACCGAAATGTAGCGGCGGCCGTACTGCTTGCGATAGGCCTGGCAGAGCTTGATGCCGGCGATCTTGGCGATCGCGTACCATTCGTTGGTCGGCTCCAGCGCGCCGCCGAGCAGCGCGTCCTCCTTGATCGGCTGCGGCGCGAATTTCGGGTAGATGCAGGACGAGCCGAGAAAGACCAGGCGTTTGATGCCGGCAACATGCGCGGCGTGAATCACATTGGTCTCGATCGCGAGGTTTTCGTAGATGAAATCCGCCGGGTAAGCGTCATTTGCATAGATGCCGCCGACCTTGGCGGCAGCCAGCACGATCGCGTCCGGCCGGTGTTGCTGCAGCCAGGCCTGGACGGCGGATTGCTGGCAGAGATCGAGGGAATCGCGGCTGGCCTTGAGCACCTCGTTGCCGCGCGCCGCGAGACAACGCGCGACTGCGGAGCCGACCATGCCGTTATGTCCGGCAACCCAGATTCTCTTGCCGCTCATGTGCCCTTCACCAACGACCACCACCAACCCGTATCACGGCCGGCGGCGCAGCCGCCAGCCGCTCGCACGCCGTCTTGATGGGCGGCTTCACGGCGCCAGCACCACCGCGTGCGCCATGTAGAGAAACAGCGAAACGCCCAACAGTCCGATCAGCACCGAGAGCGCGATGTCGAACCGCTCGCCCGGGCTCGGCGATGCCGCGTCAGACTCGATCGCTTTGGCCGTGGTGACGAAGCGGAAGGCGGCGATGACGATGGTGATGACGCCGATGGCGATGAAGGCGAGGCCAGCCGCGTTGGCGAACGCCTGATTATGCGGGGCGATCTGGGGCAGCGCTGCGCGCGGTGCGGCGATCGACAGGAACAGGTCGAACCGTTCGATGACGAAGCCGAAGGCCATGACCGCGATGGCAGTGCGCACCCAGGCCAGAAAGGTACGCTCGTTGGCGGCATGGTCGCTGTAGCGCTTGATCATGGGCGGTCCCGGCATGCTGTCGGCGTACTATAGCGCACAACGCCGGTTCCGCGCTCAGCCGCGGCATTGCGCGACCTTGCCGGCCCCCCGATTACCGGGCAGGTTGCGGCGCGAAAAGCCCAGCATGGGGCGAGCAGGGGAGTAGACAATGCTGGAACCCTCAGGCGCACAGCCGAGCCGCGGCCGTTGGTACGTGCTGCTGCTGATCAGCGTGATGTACCTCATCACCTACCTCGACCGCGTCAACATTTCGACCGCGGCGCCGCAAATCAGCAAGGATTTCGGCTTCGACAAGGTGACCATGGGGTTCATCTTCAGCGCCTTCGTGTGGGCCTATGCGATATTCCAGGTTCCCGGCGGCTGGCTGAGCGACCGCTTCGGTGCGCGCCGCGTGCTGGGCGGCGTCGTCACCTATTGGTCGATCATGACGGCCGCCACTGCCGCGGCCTTCAGTTCGGTAAGCTTCATTGTCGTCCGCTTCCTGTTCGGGGTCGGCGAGGCCGGCGCCTTTCCGGGTGCCACGCGCGCCATGCAGCTCTGGTACCCGCAAGGCGAGCGCGGCCTCGTTCAGGGCGTCACCCACAGCGCGAGCCGGCTGGGCGCCGCGCTGGCGCCGCCGATCGTGGTGGTGATCATGCACTATCTCGGCTGGCGCGAGGTGTTCTACATCTGCGGTGCGATCGGGCTCGTCTGGTCGGCGTGGTGGTTCATCAGCTACCGCAACCTGCCGGAAGAGCACCACTTGGTGAACAAGGCCGAACTCGAGCGCATCCGCGGCCTTGACGACAAAGGCGCGATCAAACCGCCGCCGATCACCAAGCAGGCCGACGTGCCGTGGGGCACATTGGTCAGCTCGCCCAACATGTGGGCGGTGATGTGCGCCTATTTCACGTACGTGTACTGCCTGTGGATCTTCTTGAGCTGGCTGCCGTCCTATCTGTATGAGGCTCGGCACTTCACAATGCTCAAGGTCGGATTCCTTGCGTCGCTGCCGCTCCTGGCCGGCGTGGTCGGCGACACGCTCGGCGGCGTCGCCACCGATTGGCTGCTCAAGACCACGGGAAGCGCCAAGATCGGCCGCAGGACCGTCGCCATCATCGGCCTGCTCGGCTGCGCGGCGTGCATCGTGCCGGCGGCGCTCACCACAAGCGGCTACGTCGCCGTGGCCTGCCTCACCGGCGCGCTGTTCTTCCTCGAGTTCACCATCGGGCCGTCTTGGGCGGTGCCGATGGACACCGGCGGCAAATATTCCGGCACGGTATCCGGAATGATGAACATGGCCGGCAATATCGGCGGCGCCCTGTCGCCGATGGTGTTCGGCATCCTGGTCCAGTACGGCAACTGGCAGGCGCCGTTCATCGTCGCGGCGTGCCTGTTGGTGGCGGGCGCGGCGGTGTGGGCGTTCTGGCTCGATCCGGACAGGCAGATTCTCGAGGCGTAAGAAGAGCAGCGCGCGCCGGCGCCACGACGATTGCGCGACTGGACGACAGTTCTCAACTGTGAGTGCGCGGCGGATCGCGACTTTCCGAGGTGCTTGTTTAACGGCGCGTAAATCGGTGTCCGCTACCTAAAGGGCCATCGAGTGCCCTTGGAAGCAGAGACGCCATGTTCCGGATTCTGTCCTGTCTGACCACGCAGCATGACTGGCGCCTGGTTGTCGTCGCCGGGGTGGTCTGCTTCCTTGCGAGCCTGACCGCGATCGCGCTGTTCAATCGCGCGCGCTCCAACAGCGGACATGTGCGCGTGATCTGGATCGCGGCCGCCGGCGCCGCGACCGGTTGCGGCATCTGGGCGACTCATTTTATCGCGATGTTGGCCTATGAGCCGGGCGTGCCCATTGCCTACAATATCGGGCTGACGGCGTTTTCGCTGCTCGCTGCGGCGGTTATCACGGCCTGCGGCCTTGCGGTCGCGGTGTTCGCGCCGTCGCGAACCGGCGCAGCGATTGGCGGTGCCATCATCGGCGGCGGCGTCGCCTGCATGCACTATACCGGCATGTCGGCCGTCGAGCTTCCCGGCCACGTCGATTGGGATATTCCGCTGGTCGTGGCCTCGATCGTTATCGGCATGGTGCTCGGCATGGCGTCGCTGGCGGTTGCGGTGTCGTGGCGCGGCCCCGGTGCGCTGTTACTCTCCGCGTCGCTGCTGACGCTCGCCATCGTGTCGCATCATTTCACCGCGATGGGAGCGGTCGAGATCGTTCCCGATCCGACGCGGACCTTCACCGCATTGTCGCTGTCGCCGGGATCGCTCGCCATCGCCGTCGCCAGTGTCGCCGTGGCGATCCTCGGTATGAGCCTGATCAGCGCGTTCGCCGACCGCCGCTTGGACGACAAAGGGCAGTTGCTCGATCTGGCGCTCAACAACTTGACCCAGGGCGTGGTGATGTTCGACGCCGGCGGCCGGCTGATCGTCTGCAACAGGCGTTATCTGGATATGTACCGCTTGTCGCCGGAGGTGGTGAAGCCTGGCGCAACCCTGGTCGACATCGTCCAGCACCGGGCCAACAGCGGCTCGCTGCACCGCGATGCGGCGCAATACTGCGCCGAGCTCACCGCCAACATGGCTTCGGGAAAAGAGGTCAGCTTCGTCAGCGAAGAGCCGGACGGACGCGCCGTCTCGGTGGTCAACCGCGCCGTTCCGGGCGGCGCCTATTGGGTCGGCACTCACGACGACATCACCGAGCGTCGGTCGGCCGAGCGTAAGAACGCGCTGCTCGGCGAGCAGGAGACGCGCCGCGCCGTGGTCGATGAGGCCATCGCCTGGTTCCGGCAAAGCGTCGAAGGCGTGTTGAAGACCGTGGCCGACAACGTGGCGGCGATGAAATCCACCGCCGCGGCCTTGTCCGCCACCTCGAATCAAACCAGCATGCAGACCGCAGGCGCCGTGCATACCTCCAACGAAGCGTTCGGCCGGGTCGACATTGCCTCGACCGCCGCCGAGGAATTGTCCGGATCGATCGCCGAGATCAATCGGCAGCTGTTGCGCGCGACCGACGTCGTGCGCGCCGCCGCCAACGAGGCGCAATCGACCAACGCCGAGATCGCCGGCCTTGCCCAGGCGGCGCAAAAGATCGACGACGTCGTCAAGCTCATTCAGAGCGTGGCCGGACAGACCAATCTGTTGGCGCTCAATGCCACGATCGAGGCGGCGCGTGCGGGCGCCGCCGGCAAGGGCTTTGCCGTGGTCGCCTCCGAGGTCAAGGCGCTCGCGGTGCAGACCGCCAAAGCCACCGAAGTGATCGCCGCTCAGATCGCCGCGGTGCAGTCATCGACGCAAAGCACCGTGCGCGCCATCGCCAGCATCACCGGCCGCATGCAGGAGATTCAACAATTCACTGCCGCGATCGCCGCGGCCGTCGAGCAGCAGCACGCCGCGACGGGAGAGATTTCGAAGAACGTCGCCGCGGCGGCGTCGGGCACGAAATCGGTGGTGTCGGGGCTGGAACGTGTTTCCACCGGCATTTCAGATATGCGCAACTCGGCCGATACCGTCCTGGCGGCGTCCGATGCGGTCGAGAATGCGGCCGAAAGTTTACGCGGCAGCGTCGACGGCTTCCTCCGCAAAGTGGTGGTGTAGGTCGGCCGCAGCGGCCGCTCGAGGCTACATCGTCTCGTTGCCGAAGCTCGCGCGCTCGACGGCGTGCGGCGGCAGCACCAGGCGCTCGACTAGGCCGCGGCTGCCGCCGGCCTCGTGCGCCTACTGCAACCGCTGGACCATCGTGGTCGACGACGACATCGACCCGACCAACATCAACGACGTGATCTGGGCGATGTGCACGCGCTGCGACCCGCGCATTCAGGTCGACATCATCCACGGCGGCTGGAGCTCGGCGCTCGATCCGATGTGCCACGACACCGAAAAGGACCGCCACAATTCCCGCGTCGTGATCGACGCCTGCATCCCGTTCAACCGGCAGAAGACGTTTCCAGCCATCGCCCGCGCCAGCAAGGCGCTCGATGAGCGCATGCGCGCCAAATGGGCGCACGAGCTGCCGAAGGGGTTTTAGGGCGCCGGACCCACGCACGCGTGGCCGACATGCGCTTTCGGGGTCAAGCGACATCACGCAAATCTGAGTGATCGCCTGTGACCCATAGCAGTGTACAATTTCGCCGCCCGCGCTCCAATTTCCATGACTCAAAGCGCTAAGAATAACAAAGAACTGACAAGTTCCAAGAAGATGATCAATTCGAGTAGGTCTTACGATTTTCCACCTGCCATTGTTGATTGGCTTTGGCGCAACGTACTGCGGCTTTGGTGCTGCCTGTAATTTCACGCCATGGAGGCGGCAGTTCGTCCTGCGCGCGTAAAATGCTCGCGAAACCGGGGCATGGGAGGAAACAGCACACGATAGGAGGCAGCGATGGAACGCATGATCGTGCAACGTCGGACCGTTCTCAAGGGTGGTGCAGCGGCCGTTGGTCTACTCGGCGGCGGCGCATCATCAGAAATGGCTGCGGGCGTCGACCGGGCCTTTGCCGACGCGCCGCAATCCGGACTTCCGCCGCAAATCCTCAATGCAGTTGCGCGTTTCCGCGAGACCATTCCACCCAATTTCGATCGCGAATATGTCGAGAAGGCGGTCATACCGTTTTTCCTCACGAGCGTTTACGAAGACCAGCGGCCGATGTTGCCGATGATCGGCGTCAACTTCAGCAAGGAAAATGCACTGCCGTACGATCTTTGGGGCCTCATAACCCGCGACTGGCGACCCACGCCTGAAGAGGGTGTGACGGTCTTTTTACAAGGCCTCGAGAAACGCGGCCCGAATAATCTTCGCAAGAGAATTTATTTCTCCGGAGTGACGCCGGACCTTTACAAACCAATGTACCGCCCGAAGGTCGTTGCTTTCTTTGACAAGCTTATGGACCAGCAATTTGCCGGCAAGCCGTTCATGCGGCATTACCTCGATTATTATTTCGATCTTTATTGGGACCTGCACCTCGGCGTGACCGGCGACGATATTCCCTTTGAGGTGCGGCAGCTCGGCGAGTCATTCAACACGGTTCTTGCCTACAGGAATCCGCTGTTGCCCATCACGTACGAGAACTACATGATAGTTCGAGAGCACTTCGATTTTCTCAAATCATGGATCGATGACCGGCTCGCCGACATTGAGAGCGGCAAAACCAAAGACCCGGAAAGGACGATCGCCTGGTATTGGCTCAAGAATGCCGGAGACGGCAGCCACTTTGCGAAGAAGGACGTCGTGTTCGAATGTTTCCACAATTTCGTGGCGCTCAGCCAATGGGGCAATTCGATCTTCGGAATTATGTCGCGCCTATCCGAAGACGGTGGTGACCCGGTCGTGCGGGCGTCGTTTGCGGAAGCCATCAATGGAGTTTTCGACAGCGCCGACGGCGTCGCCTACTCGCCACTGGAACTCTTCGTCATGGAATTGTTCCGCGTGATCTCGCCAAACGGCGGAAGCGTCTCGGCTATCAAGGATGCCAGGAGAAGCGCCTATGGAGCATCTCCGCAGCAGAAATTCGGCGTTCCGCTGCAGCGCCACAGCTACATCAGCACGCCTCACACCAGTACCAGCATGGATCCGGTTCATTGGAAGGACCCGAATGCTTTCGATCCGACAAGGTATCTTCGAGTGCCTACCAGCGACCAGATTACCGAAGACGAATGTCGGCGGATCGGTCTGGCGCGGTGCCCGTTCGACATCGCCAATTTTGCGGTGAAGGATGGGCGAGCGGCCAACATCACGAACAGCGGTTTTGGTACGCTCTTCGCAACTGTCGACGGCAAGAGTCTCCCGGTCTGTGATTACGCCGGCTTTGCCCCATTCGGCTTTGGATACCGGCGTTGCCCGGGGGAGCAGCTGACAATCAATGTCTTTGAGGATTTCCTGCGCAAAGTCTGGCGTGACCAGATTGTGTTTCGTAGGCTCAATCTGACGAATCCAGGAGAAGTGCCGATCGGGCCGAACACTGTGATTGAGGACGACCTTGGATTCACCAGGTCGGCCTAGCCGGCAAGGCGGAGCATGCGTCGGCGGCGGTCGGCTGGTATTTCTTCACCGCGGCGATCGCCTCGTCCATGTGCTGGCGGCCGTATAAAAAATCTTTGATCGATGCGGGATAGCAGAAGCCGTCATTACGAGCCAACGGGTCCGGCCCGAAGAGGGGTACCCCATCGCGCTTGCGCGATGGGGACCCTGGGCCGGCCCGATGACAAGCTCCGCGAAGCAATCCAGGGCCCCCTCCCCAACCCTCCCCCGCAAGCGGGGGAGGGAAAGGTGGGGGATTGCTTCGTCGCCCCTTCGGAGCGCCTCGCAATGACGGTGCTGATGCGGCTGGAGTAGGCGCTCTACGCGCCTTCGAATTGCAGGATATTGAGTCCGGCATTGGAGTCGGTGAGATACATGATGCCGGCCGCGTCGACGAAGCAATCGCACGATTGAACGACGCGCGGCCGATTCGGCCGCGGATCGGCCATGCGCTCGGGATCGCGCGGCACGAAATAACCGGCCTCGCGCGGCTGGAACGGATTGGCGATGTCGTAGACGCGCACGCCGGCATTGTGCATCGTGACGAAAATGAAACGCGAGCTCTGCAACGCGCCCGGCCGGTTTTCCCATAGATTATGCGGGCCGAAATTGCCGCCCTTGTTGCAGTAATCGGCGTCGTCCGGCACCGGCAGGGTGGCGATGCTGACCGGATTGGCCGGCACGCGGACGTCGAAAATCCACACATAGCGGAGCCCGAGGCTGCAGTCGGCGAAATTGGCCTCGTCGGCGACGACCAGCAGGTTGCGGTCGGGCAGCGGCAGCGGCGAATGGGTGCCGCCGCCGAACGGCGGATCCCAGTTGCGATGGCAGACGAGTTTCGGCTTGGCCGGATCGGCGATATCGACAATCGCCAGCCCGCCGTCGCGCCAGGCGCTGTAGGCGAGGTTACCGGCGGTGAGCGCGTGATGCAGCGCATAGCGCCGGCCCTTCGGCCAAGTCGGCGTCTCGCCGCCGCCGGTCCACATGCCGGGCAGCCAGAATTTGCCGACCACTTGCGGCCGCGTCGGCTCCGCCATGTCGACGATAACCAGGATATGATCGGAGAATTCCGGCAGGTGCACCGACACGTAGGCATAGCGGCCGCCGACGTACCAGATGCGGTGCGGCCCCAAGCCGCCGAGCGGCAGGAACGCAA
>JASHSE010000178.1 GCA_030036975.1 Xanthobacteraceae bacterium
GCGCTTCAGCGCACGCGTTATTCGTTGATGAAAGCATAAGAAGGGGGGGCGCGGTTGTCTGAAAGGTAAATGGGGGCAACGATTGCGAGCCGTCCCATGTTGGCACCCCTTGTTCGATGCGCCATCGGCAGGGGTGCCGATTGATCCCTATGACCGGCGCGCGACGCTCGCGCGAAGATTCCGGCCCTCAGGCTCAATGACGTGCCGTTGGCCTCCCGGTTTGCCGCTTCGTCGTTGGTTTCGCTTCTGCCGCGTCCGCGTTCACGCGACCTGTTTCGGCTTGGGGCAGTGCCGCCATCGGCTCCCATCCCGGCAACCCCTGAAGGATGAGGTCGGCATTCTTGACCGGATTGATATGGCCGTAATGGTCCTCGATCATCTTCACGGACGTGCCCATTTGCTTGGCAAGAAAATACACGTCCACGCCTTCCGTAAGGCGGAAATACGCGTAGGTGTGGCGGAAGCAATAGGTCGAGCGGCGGCTGCCGGAAGAACTCACGCGAAGGGCGGACTCGGTGAGCAATGTCTCGATGGGGACGCGGTAGAGCGTGCCGGCGCGCTTGCCCTCGAACGTGGTGAACACGTAATCGTCCGGCTTCGTTGCCTTGGCCAGGGCGCGGACCCTCTCCAGGTAATCCGCGACATTGCTCGCGGCCACGAGATCGCGGTACTTCTTCTTGCCGCGCACGCTAAGCACGACGAATTTGCGTCCATGCTTGTCGGCGCGAATCGCGGCATCGCGCCAGCGCAGATACTTGGCTTCGGTGGGCCGCATCCCGGTGTTGCACATGATCAGAATGAAATTATAGGCGATCGTGTAATACCAGGTCTGGCGCGGCGTTCGCGCCTTCTTGATCCATCCCCGCGCGAAGGTGTGGAGGTTACGGTATTCTTCGGGGGTGAATTCCTCGCGCCGCACCTTGTCGAGCGGTATCTTCCCCCTGAAAACATGACTCTCGGGGATATGCTTCCTGCTCGCGGCAAAGCGCATGATCGACCGGAACACTTCCATCTCGGTGCGGATGGATGCGTTGCTCACCCGCGCCGGGCGCTCCTTGGGCGTTTTGCCTCGCTGCTTGAGTTCTTCGGCCTCGTGTTCGACCTTCTCGCGCCACGTCCTCTGCCGCCAGGCCGGATAACCGTCCCATCGGTCCTTACCTACCAAGGTAATCTGGATGGGGCCGACGTATGGGTTCAGTTGCGCACGGATGACGGATTCGACGACCCTCACGCGATGAGGGGCGATCTCGCCCGCCTCGACGCGCTGCTTTTGACGTTCGACGTAATCCTGGGCAAGCTTGCTGAAGGGATGATTGAAGATCGGTACGTCGTGCTTGATGCGGAAGCGCACATCGGCGTCCTGGTCGAACGCCCGCTCCTTGGCCGCGTCAACGTCGGCGGTCTTTAAGGAAATCGTCTTGTAACGGTCCTCATTGGGAAGCCTGACGCGGCAGTACCAGTTGCGATGCTTCACATCGGCGCGGCGGAAGATCACCAAGCCGGGCTTCAGTTCCTGCGTATCGACAAGGAAGGCCATGACGCGCAATCTGTGCAGAATCTGTGAATCTTTTTTCGCTAAGTCCTTGATTTCTCATAATCTGAGCAGGACCTGTGCATGAAGAATGATATTGAAATATGTTGAAAAGTCAACTACTTAATCAAACATCATCCCGCTTGCGCGGGAATGAGCGGAAGAGACGGCCGCGCTCACCGGCTTGTCCACAGCAGCGCCACGCCGGAGGCCATCAGCAGCACCATCACGGCGCGCTGATAGCCGCGCTCGGCAAGACGCCGGTAGATAAAGGCACCGAGCCAGGCGCCGCCGACGGTGCCGGGCAGGGCGACGATGGCCGCGATCGCCACTTGGCGGGTCAACAATCCCGTGGCGGCGTGCGTGAGCAGCGCCAGCGACAGGATCGCCATATTGAATGATTGCAGCACGGCGCGGCGCTCATCCTTGCCCCAGCCGCGGATATCGGTCCAGACCACAGGCAAGACGCCGGACAGGCCGCTGAGACCGCCGAGAAAGCCGCCACCAAAGCCGATGACGCCGTCCGCGGCGCTGCCGCCACGGGCGGACGCGATCGGGCGGCGGCGCGCCAGCACGGTGGCCGGATAGACGACCAGAAAGCAGCCAAGCCCGAGCTTGAAGGCTGTCGGATCGACGCGCGGCAGCACCAGCGTGCCGAGCGGAACGCCGATCAGGCCCGGGACGACAAACGTGGCAACGCGCTTCCACGACATGTGGGGCCAGATCAGATGCAGCGTCTGAGCCTGCGACGCCACCGCACAGATGATCGCCAGCGACGCCGCGGCGGTCGGCGGCATGGCGTGGACCCAGATGCCGAGCGTCGTGATCGCGGTGCCGAAGCCGGTCATCCCGTTGACGATGCCGCCCGCCAGCGCGCCGAAAAAGACAATGACGATCTCTACTGCCCCCATCGACCCCATCCAAGCGCGACCCGCGGCGCGCGGTCGCGCCACCGCTAGCACAAACGGCGCCGGGCGAGGCAGTGGAGTTATAAGAGAATCCCAGCGGCTGCGAAGGCGCGAGGGCTAGTAGCTAAGTCCTTCGAGCGGCTGCGCCGATGAGGATGCCGACGCCGATGGCGACGGCAAGCATCAGCAGCGGGCGCTGTTTGGTTTTGCCGGCGATGCGCTCGACCGCGTCGCCACCCATCTTCGTGCCGGCCTTGACCGCCTGATTGCCAAGCGTCGAAGCTTGGTCCAACGCCGCCTGCTGGCCTTTACGGAAGCGCGCGGCGATGTCGTTGAGGATCGGGCCGATGGTCTCGGCGATGCGGTCTCCCGCCGCAGCCGCCTCAGCGGACGCGCGCCGGCCGGAGCTGCCGCCAAACGCGCGCAGTTCTTTTTCGATGGCGCGCAAATGCTCGACGATCGCGCCAAGCCGCGGATCGAAGTCCTTCAGACGAGGCTGAAACATCGCTGCTGTTCCCTTTGGCGCGCTCGACCACTTGCCAGCCCGTCCGAATAACAGAGCTGCAAACCGATAGTTCCGGGCGGAATGAACTTCGCGCGCGCCCGCGCGTTATTGGGCGAATTCTCCCGCCATGGAGGCGTCCATGCCAGACACCCGCCCGCAAAACCCCGATTTCAACCGCGCCTTTACAGACGCCAAGAACAATGCCTCGAAGGTCGCCGGTACGGCATCCGAGGCCGCGCAGGACGTTTATGACCAGGCGCGCGACAGCGCCGGCAAAGTCGCCGGTGCCACCGGCGATGCAGCCCGCAGCACCGCCGATTCGTTCGAGCGGGCGCTGCGCCATATGGTCGAAAATCAGCCCTATACGGCCTGCGCCATCGCGCTCGGCATCGGCTGGCTACTCGGCAGAATGCACCGGCCGTTCTAGCAGGGATCAGGAAGTCAGGGATCAGGAATCAGGCATATCGCACAGCCTGATGCCTGATGCCTGATGCCTGATACCTGATACCTGATCCCTGGTGCCTGGTCTCCTGATCCCTGTCAGCCCCGCAGCGCCACCGACTGGCCGCCATCGGCGACGATGGTGGCGCCGTTGATGAAGCGGCCGGCGTCGGACACGAGCAACAGCAGCGGACCGTCGAGATCGCGCTCCTGGCCGAAGCGGCCGAGCGGAATCTCGCGCGTCAGCGCTTTGCCACGCTCGCTATTGAGATAATCGCGGTTGAGCTCGGTGACGATCCAGCCGGGCGCGATCGCATTGACCCGAACACCCTTGAAGCCGAGTTCGAGCGCCAGCGCCTTGGTGAGCTGGATGACGCCGGCCTTGGCGGTCGCGTAGGCGATGACGCCCTTGTCGACATTGAGGCCGAGCACTGAGGCGATGTTGACGATGGCGCCGCCCTTGCCGGCCGCCAACATGCGCCGCGCCGCTTCCTGCGACCAGTAGAACACGGCGTCGAGATTGGTCGACAGGATGCGCCGCCACTCCTCCTCGGCCAGCTCGACGGCGCGCCCGGAATGAGCCACGCCGGCATTGTTGACCAGGATGGTGACGGTGCCGAGGGCTGCTTCGGCGGCATCGAAGGCTTGGCGCATGGCCGCGCGCTCGCGCACGTCGGCCTCGACCGCGAGCGCGTGGCCGCCGGCCTGTTCGATGCGCGCCTTGACGGCGGCGAGGCGCTCGGCGCGCCGCGCCACCAGGACGACTGCGGCGCCGTTTTCCGCCAGCACCTCGGCGAAGCGCGCGCCGAGCCCGCTCGACGCGCCGGTCACCAGCGCCACGGCGCCGTGCAGATCGAAAATATTCGGCACGGCGATGTCCTTTTCCCAATACCGGCGGCGCATTGCCGCGCCATCCCATTGCGAAGCCGAACAATTGCGGGAATTAATGCCGCGATCAAGTTATTGGCGGGCGCGCGGCTGCCAAATGTTCGAAACGAGGGTGCGATGGGTTTTCTGGACCAGCGGCAGTGGATGGCAAGCCTGGAGCAGCATGGCGAGCTGCGGCGGATCACGGCCGAGGTCGATTGGGACCGCGAGATCGGCGCCGTGACGCGCCGCGTGCTGGAGAAGAAAGGCCCGGCGCTGCTGTTCGAAAACATCAAGGGCTATGGCGGCGGCCG
>JASHSE010000179.1 GCA_030036975.1 Xanthobacteraceae bacterium
CCCGGCCTCTCAGCAGTAGGGTTGCGGCCGAGCGCCGCGGCGGCGTTCCAGGCAAAACGCAAAAGCATGCGCCACGCGGCGGGGCGGCTGCGGCGATCCCTGGACGGCCGGGGCTGCATCCGGCACTATCGTGCTTATCTCAAGGTTAGCGAAAGCTGCACCAGCAGCGCATGACGTCGCGCCGGATGGCATTAATGGACGGCCTGCACACGGAAGGCTTCGAGATTGATGGCGCGCCGGCGTTTGCCGGTACGGCGGGGCCGGCGCCGCTGGTCGATCCGTTCGGCCGGGCCATCACCTATCTGCGCGTGTCGGTGACCGATCGCTGCGATTTCCGCTGCGTCTATTGCATGGCGGAAAACATGACCTTCCTGCCGAAGGCCGACATCCTCACGCTTGAGGAACTCGACCGCCTGTGCTCGGCCTTTGTTGCGCGCGGCGTGCGCAAGCTGCGCCTGACCGGCGGCGAGCCGCTGGTGCGGCGCGGCATCATGACTCTGTTCGCCTCGCTGTCGCGCCATCTGCGCTCCGGCCGACTCGACGAGCTGACGCTGACCACGAACGGCTCGCAGCTCGCCAAATATGCCGAAGAAATCAAAGCTCACGGCGTCAAGCGCATCAACGTCTCGCTCGACACGCTCGATCCGGAAAAATTCCGCGCCATCACCCGCTGGGGCTCGCTCGACAAGGTGCTCGACGGCATCGACGCCGCGCAGGCCGCCGGCCTGCACGTCAAGATCAATGCGGTGGCGCTCAAGGGCGTCAATGATGACGAATTTTTCCACTTGATCGAATGGGCGCATGGCCGCGGCATGGAGCTGACGCTGATCGAAGTCATGCCGCTCGGCGAGATCGGCGCGGGCCGGCTCGAACAATATCTGCCGCTGTCGATGGTGCGCGCCCGGCTTGCCGAGCGCTATCGCCTTGAGGACCTCGATTACCGCAGCGGCGGGCCGGCGCGCTACGTGCGTGTCGCGGAGACCGGCGGCCGGCTCGGCTTCATCACGCCGCTGACGCATAATTTCTGCGAGTCCTGCAACCGCGTGCGCGTCACCTGCACCGGCACGCTGTACATGTGCCTCGGCCAGGAGGATGCCGCCGACTTGCGTAGGCCGCTGCGCGCCTCCGAAAGCGACGCTCCGCTCCTTGCCGCGATTGACGAAGCGATTTCGCGCAAGCCCAAGGGCCATGACTTCATCATCGACCGCCGCCACCAGCGGCCGGCGCTGGCCCGCCACATGAGCGTGACCGGCGGCTGAACGCCGGCATTGTTCCGGCCAAGCGCGACACCGACGCCAAGCCACAATCCTGCGCCGAAAAAGATTCGAAGAGCTTCTTGCTTTACGACGGCCGCACCGCCGACACGAACGCTTCCTTCAGGGCCCGATGGCGTTCGATATCAAAACCTTCCTTGAAATAAACGCCGGCCCGCATTTCTGGAAGCTTCGGCAGAATGTCGTCCTCAGCGACGACCAGCGAGCGCGACAGGTCCAGCCCTCGCTCGAGCATCACCGCCACGCCAAGCCCAGCTTCGGCCGCCGCGGCGAGCCCCCATGGGTCGACCGAGCTGAAAGCGATCCGATAAGGCACCTTGCAGTCATCCAGCAGGTCGAGGACCGTGCGGTCGATATGGCCTCCCTCGCGGCTCAGATACTGGATGGGTTCATCATCGGGCACCGTGAAGTGGTGCGCGTGCACCCAGGCCAGCCGCTCCACCCATTCCGCAATCAGTCCGCGCCGCGCTTCCGACTGCACAAACATGACGGCAAGGTCGACGTAGCCGGAGCGCAGCTTTTCGGCCAGATACTGCGAATTGCCCGCAATAAATCGATAGCTTGCGCCGCCGGCAGCCGGCAACCCACGCACCACTTCAGGCAAGACGGTGCGCACGAATATGTTTTGGATGCCGATGTACAAAGTCTCCCCTTTAGGCACCCGGCCGGCGATGGCGATGACCTGATCGTTGAGCGCCAGAATCCGGCGCGCGTAGCTCTCGACGATCGAGCCCAATTCGGTCAGCCTCACGCCCTGGGCTTTTTTGACCAGGAGGTCGCCGCCCAACAGCTGTTGCAGGCGCTTCATCTGAGCGCTGATCGCCGGTTGCGTCAGCCTGAGTTCCGCGGCGGCTTTGGTGAAGCTGCCGTGCTCGCTGATGGCGAGGAACGAGCGAAACAACTCGGTCGGGATGTTGCTATGGCCGTATTGACGGGGCATCAGCGAGGCCACATGGTCCGCAGCGGCTCGATTTGCCGAGCCGGATCATCGATCATGGTGCCACAACTGTTGTGCGTGATACAGCCTCTCTCTGCAATCAGACGCGGCGCGACGCATTGCTCCGCATGTTTATTTGAACCCCGAACGAGCCGACTTCTTCCCGTGCACCCCGGAAACCGCGACAAGATTTTTTGATGGCGGCGATTGCGAATACACCGGGCTTTGGCGCTGCGCTCAGTGACGCGGCATTTTGGGTCGCGGCACTTCGCATCGTCGTGATCAACATTCTGTTATCCGGCGACAACGCCGTGGTCATCGCTTTGGCCTGCCGCGGCCTGCCGCGCCGCCAGCGTTTTTGGGGCATGGTGATCGGCGCCGGGGTCGCCGTCGTTCTGCTCATCCTTTTTACCGGCGTGGTCGCGCGGCTCATCGAGCTGCCCTACCTGAAGGCCGCCGGCGGCCTCGCCTTGCTCTACATCGCCGCCAAGCTGCTCCTGCCCGAGGAGCACGACCAGACCGACGTCCAGGCCGAGGCGCATCTGTGGCGCGCGGTGCGCATCGTCATCGTCGCCGACGTCATCATGAGCCTGGACAACATCGTCGCGGTCGCCACGGCGGCACAGGGCAGTGCGGCGCTGCTGGTGACCGGACTTGCGGTCTCGATCCCGATCATCATTGCGGGCGCCGCGCTGGTCATGGCGCTGCTCGACCGTCTGCCCATGCTGGTGTGGCTCGGCGCGGCTTTGCTCGGCTGGATCGCCGGCGAGGCGATCGTCACCGATAAGGCGGTAGCGCCAGCGCTGCTGGCCGCTGTCGGCGAACGCGTCACCGCTGAGCTGCAATGGGCCGCCTGCGTGGCTGGCGCCGTGCTGGTCCTGATCGTCGGCGGATTATGGCGCCGCGCGCTCGCCAAAAAACACGCCGAGGCAGCCGGTTGAGGTCCACAAAAGCCGGCCGCCCGCCTATTTACGAATTTCCAGAAGCGAGATAGCCGAGCACGAGCCCGGCAGCGATACCGAGCACAGCTTGTTGGAGCATGGTCAACAGCGTGGCAGCGAGCGAAAATTCGCCGGCGCCCATCGCCACGCGCAGGATGGCGAAGGTGATGATCGCCGCCGTCGGGTCGTTGAACGCGGACTCGCATGTGAGCATTTGCGCCAAGCGGTGCGCAGCCATTCTCGAGTCTGGCGTTCGACGCATGATCAGCGAAATACGCGCTGCAAATCGAGCACCGTTGCCGCCGCGTTGAATTCGGCGAACCGCATGGCGCGGCGCTCGAGCGCCAACGCGTCGCGGCCCCATTGCTCCATGTTCCAGTCCTCATCGACATGGGCCGCCTGCCACGCCTCATCGACCGGCAGCCTGCGATGCGCCAGCGCCAGCGCCAGCAGCGCCGAGCCCATCAGTGTTGTTGCGGCATGCAGCGCGCCAAGCGACCAGGGCTCATCCGGAATGGCGGCGCGTACCGCCGCCAGCGCTGCCTTCGGCTGCGCGACGTGCATGACGCCTTCTGCGATCGCAAAGCGCGCGCCCAAAACCTCCGCGGCCCAAGCCAAAACGGGGTCCCAATGGCGCCGCTGCCGCTCCACCAACGCGCCAGGAGTTGGCGCGCGGTAGAACAGAAGATCGGAGGCCGCGTACTTGGCGATTTCGTCGGCAACGGGCCCAGACCGATCGGCGACGCCGTCGATGACGGCGTTGGCGAGGCGCGTCAGCGGCATCGTCGCCGGGTCGATCACGTCGTGCTGCGCCTGCCATTCGGCTGCGATGGCCTGCGCCAACGAAAGCGTCGGCGCCGCGAGAATGCGACGGGCAGGTGTGCGTACCGCCCTGCCGTCGAGCCGCACCACACAGGCATCCGCCTCCTTGGCGGCATCCGCTTGCGCATAGAACCGGCGCGGCAGCACCGGGCGGGCAACGCGGCGCGCTGCCTCTGTGGGATTGGCGGCGGAACCGCCGCTGGTGGGTTCGGCCATGTGACTTTTTAGCCTTTAATGAACAACGCAGCATCCAGGCGCAAAGTGCTGCGGCAGCCCATCTCGGGTAGACGTAAAATATCGAATATGTTCAAGTGCTTACATCGGATCAGCTGGCCGGCGATAAAGTCCCACGGGTGCGGCAAAGTTCCCGCCCCCAATCGCGCTGTTGTTAACGACCGAGAGTGACAAAACCCTGTTATAACAAATGGAAGCGGTGGAAATCGGCATCCCGCTCGACTACTATCCGGGTTCGGATTCGGCAACGGAGCCAAACCGTGGGGGCGCGCCGATCCGCGCAGCGTGCGTACCGCTCGAGTGCCGGCGGACGCTGCGGGCAAGAGGAGTCAATGAAACCTACCGACATTTCGGCCCCGGACTACTTCCACAAGGTGGTGGATT
>JASHSE010000180.1 GCA_030036975.1 Xanthobacteraceae bacterium
AAAAGTGGATCGGCTACGCCAACGATATCGTTCCCGCACCCAATCCGCCGCCGCGCGGCCTCGCCGATCCCGCGGGCTGGATGGTGGAGAACGAGCGCGCCATCATCGGCACGCCGGACGACGCGGTCGAGAAGATCGAGCAGATGCTCGAGGTTACCGGTGGCTTCGGCGGCATCCTGGTGTTCGCGCAGGATTGGGCGAACTGGCAAGCAACGCAGCGGAGCCTCGAACTGATAGCCGAGGAGGTGCGTCCGAAGCTCAACCGCAGCAACCGCTTGCGGCAAGCGAGTTACGACCGCAACGCGCCGCTCCAGCAAGCCAATCGCGCGCTGGCGCAGGCCGGCGTCGAGCAGGCACAGGCGCGCTATGCGGCGGCCAAGGCGCGCAACTAGAGGCGGCGGGACGGCGTTTGGCCGCCTCCCCTAGAGCGACAAAAGGTGGTTGCGCAGTTTTTGATCGTCGCGCAGTTCGCCGGCCGGGCCGGTATAGCGGATCGTTCCCTTTTCGAGTACGTAGACGCGATCAGCCAGCGCCAGCGAGAAGTCGACGCCCTGTTCGGCCAGCAGGATCGTCATACCCTGCTTCTTTAAAGCCCGGATGTGCACGAGCAGGGCCTCCACAACGAGCGGCGCCAGCCCCTCGGACGGCTCGTCGAGCAGCAAGAGCTCCGGGTTGCCCATCAGCGTGCGTGCGATGGTCAACATCTGCTGTTCGCCGCCTGACAGAAACCCGCCGCGCCGGCCGCGCAGCTCAGGCAAGATCGGGAACAGCTCGTAGACCGCCTTGATCGTCCATTTGCCGTCGCGTTTGGCCGCACGCGCCGCGACGTCGAGATTCTCCCAGACCGTCAGCTCGGCGAAGATGCGGCGGTCTTCCGGCACGAAGCCGATGCCGGCGCGCGCCACGCGGTGCGGCGACCAGCCGGCGATATTGGTGCCTTTCCAAAGTATCCGGCCGCCGGTCGGCGGCAGGAAGCCCATTACCGAACGCATCGTCGTCGTCTTGCCGACGCCGTTGCGGCCCAGCAGACACACGCATTCGCCGGCATCCACTTGCAGCGAAACGCCGAACAGCACGCGCGAGAGGCCGTAGGCAGCGTGCAAATCCTCGATCGCGAGGAGCGGTTCCTGGTGCGTCATCGTCATTGCGTGTGGGTAAGCCCATGCCCCAGATACACGCGCCGCACTTCCGGATCCGCGCGCACCTCCTCGGGCCGCCCCTCGGCGATGATGCGGCCCTGGTGCAGCACGGCGATCTTCTGCGCGATCGAGAATACGACTTCCATGTCGTGCTCGGTAAAGAGCAAAGTCAGCCCGCGTTCGGCGGCAATACTTTCGAGGAGTCGGATCGTCTCATGCGTCTCGCTCGCCGACATTCCGGCGGTCGGCTCGTCGAGCAGCAGCACGGCTGGACTGCTCGCCAGCGCCAGACCGAGTTCGAGCTGCTTCTGGTTGCCGTAGCTCAACGTACCGGCGAGCGTACGCTCCTGTCCCGTCAGCCCGATCGAGGCGAGCAGCGCCGCGGTATCGTCGCGGTAAAGGTCTTCGGCGCGGGTCCAGAAATTGCCGCCGCGGCGATGATGCACGAGAAAGGCTGCCTGCAAGTTTTCGAACACGGTCAATCGCGGGAAGACGTTGGTGCGTTGAAATGAACGCCCAACGCCCATGCGGCAGATCCGGTACGGTGGCGCGCCGGTGATCTCGCGCCCGTCGAGACGCACGGTGCCGTTGTCAGGCTGCAGATGCCCGGTAATCAGGTTGAACAACGTGGATTTGCCGGCGCCGTTGGGGCCGATCACCGCTACGATCTGCTTGGTACCGACAGACAGACTTACATTCGAGACCGCGCGAAAGCCGCCGAACGATTTGCAAATGCCGGAGACCTCAAGCATTGAGAAGCCGCTTCAGGCGCCGCCACAAAAGGTCGAGGCCGCCAACGATGCCGCCGGGGAAGCCGAACAACAATACGAGCAGAACGGCGCCGAGCACGAACGACCAATACTGCGTGTAGTCGGTGATCACTTGGTTGAGCCAGACCAGCACGGCGGCGCCGACCGGCGGTCCCCAGAAATAGCCGATGCCGCCTAGAATCGTCATGATGAGAATTTCGGCCGATTTCGACCAGAACACATAGTCGGCGAAGACGCCGCGGCTGAAGATGCCGTAGAGGGCTCCGGCCAGCCCTGCAAATCCGCCGGCGATGACAAAAGCCGCGAGCTGATAGAGCCGCACGTTGATCCCGAGAAAGGCCGCTCGTTCGGGATTGTCACGGATGGTTGTCAGGACCCGGCCGAACGGCGAGCGGACGATGCGATGCACGATCGCCAGCGCCACCGCCACCAACGCCAGCGTCAGCAGGTAGAAACGGGCACCGATCGACAAATCGCCGAAGCCGGGAATCGCCGACATCCAGTCAAGATTGGGGTAAGGGATTTCCGGCAGGCCCTGATCGCCGCCGGTGACCGCGTTCCACTTATAGGCAATGGCCCAGACGATCTGTGAAAACGCCAGCGTCAGCATGGCGAAATAAAGCTTGATCAGCCGCACGCAGAAATAGCCGGAGATCAGGGCGAACAGCGCGGCGCCCAATCCCGCAGCCGGAAACGCTACGCTGAACGGCACGCCATAGGTCTTCATCAGAATGCCGCACACATAAGCGCCAATCCCGAAATAGGCGATATGGCCAAACGAAACGAGGCCGGTGGTGCCTAAGAGCAGATTGAGACTGACGGCAAACAACGCGTCGATGACGATCTGCGATGCGAGAAACGTATCGTAGCGCGTTCCGAGCCATGGCACCGTCGCCATGACCAGAAATACGATCGCGACCCACGGGATACGATCGGAGACCGCGCGGCGGCGCCGCACCGTGGCGGCAGCCGTGGTGCGGCGCCGCAATTCCGGCGCGGTGGCGGCGACGGTCACAGCGGCCGCCCGAATAGGCCCCATGGCCGCACGATCAGGATGACTGCCATGAGTGCAAACACCGAGAACAGCGAAAAGCCGGGGAAGATCAGGATGCCAAAGGAAAGCACCTGACCATAGATCACCGAACCCCAGAACGTTCCCCACAACGAACCCATCCCGCCAATCACCACGACGATGAAGGCCTGCACGATGATCAGCACGTCCATCCCCGGAACGATGCTTTGGATCGGCGTGACGAGCGCGCCGGACAGCCCGGCCAAAAACGCGCTCAAGGCAAACATGCCGGTATAGATCGTGCCGACATTGGCTCCGAGTGCGTCGAGCATCTCACGGTCCATCTGCGCCGCCCGCACCATCCGTCCGGCGCCCGTACGGTTCAGCAGCAGCCAGAGACCGAACGCGATCGCCGGGCCGATCGCGATGATGAACAGGGTATAGAGCGGTTGCGTCGTACCCAGAACCTGCACGCTGCCGGCGAGCGCAGGCGGAGTCGAGATTGAAAGCTGGTCGGTCCCCCACAAGAACTTCGCGGCGTCACCGAGGATCAGCACCAGCGCGTAGGTGAACAGCAGCTGATAGAGCTCTTCGCGGCCGTAGAGCGACCGGAAGAACAGCCGCTCAGTCAACGCGCCGAGCAGGCCGACGGCGAGCGCCGCAAGCAGCGCCGCCAGCCAAAAGCCACCGCCGGTCGGATGCAACCATTGCACAGCCTGCCAGGCGAGATAGGCGCCAAACATGTAAAAGGAGCCGTGCGCGAAATTGATCACGCGCATGACTCCGAACACCAGCGAAAGCCCCGAGGCGATGAGGAATAGAAACATCGCGGTGGTCAGGCCACCCATGAACTGGCTGAACAAGAAGGAGGGCGACACCGCTTGTCAGTCCTTCGCTATGACTGTGCCGCTCGCGCCGATCGGCCAAGCGCGAGCGGCGCGCATGTGACTGTGAGCCGTCAATTCGTCGGGAAAGACGCCGGCCGCAGTTCCGGATTCTTGATGACCGCAAACGGAAAGGCTGGCTCCTTGACCATCTGACCATAGTATTCCGGAGCGAAGGTTTCGTGCGACTTGACGCTGAAGGAGCGCCCGCCGACCGGCGTGGACCAACTCAGGTCCGGCAGCGCCTTGGCCACCGCGTCCGAATTGGTGCTGTCCGCCGCCGTCGACACGGCAGGCCAGAGGTCGACGGCAGCAACAGCGAATGCCAAGCGGTAACGACGAGACATGCGAACCTCCCTACTCAAGTTTTTGTCCGCACACGATGAATGCTTGCGATGGTCAGACCGCCGGACCCGCGGCAAGTCCGCGGGGTGCGAACGATAAGGCCGCGTGCGAATTTCCGGTGTCATCGTCAGTTGGTCGGCGTGAACGATTGCGGCAGCAATTCCGGATTTTTCATCACCGCGAACGGATAGGCCGCCTCCCTGACCATCGTGCCGTAAAACTCGGGTTGAAACGTCTCGTGCGATTTGACGTTGAAGGTGCGCTTGCCGATCGGCGTGTCGAATGTCATGCCGATCAACGCCTTCGACACGGCGTCGGAATTGGTGCTGCCCGCTTTCCTGATGCCATCGGCCAAGGCGCTGATCGTCAGGTAGCCCTGGACGGCCCAGCTCGGCGGGTATTGCTCATGGGTGAACTGCCGCAGCGCGGCGATGTATTTGGCGTGCGCCGGCGGCTCGTTGCCGCTGTTCCAGATCACCGGATCCTCTGTGTTGGCAACGATTCCGTAGGGATAGTCGTTGCCAAGCGCGCGCACCTCCTCGATAGTGCCGACGCCGCCGCTGTCCACCATGCGGTTATGGAGCAGCTTGAAATAGCCGAGCGGCGCCGCCTCCTTGCTGAAGGTCACGAAGTCGCCGGCGAACACCGCACACTCGACCGCGTCCGGCTTCTTGCTCATCTGCGCGGTGATGAACGAGGTGAAATCGGGTTCGCCCAGCTTCGGCCATTGCTGGTCGACGATCTGGATGTCAGGCCGCAGCTTCTTCAGGTTGGCGACAAACGCGGCAATGAGGTCGCGGCCATAAGCATAGTCGGGGCCGATGGTGGCGACGCTTTTGACATCCTTCCATCGCGCCATCATGATCGCCGACGCCAGCCCTTCGACATCGGTGTTAGAGTTGGTGCGGAACACGTAGGGATGGACGTTCTGCGGATCGGTGAGCCTCGTCGTTTCCGCGACCGGCGCGATGAAGACGATCTTGTTTTCCTTGGCGACGGTCGACACCGCCGGCGCCTCGGCCGAAGTCACGGTGCCGACCAGGAAATCGACGCCATCCTTGATGATCAATTCGCGCGACACGCGCACCGCCTCGTCGGCGTTCGCCTTGCTGTCGCGAACCAAGAGTTCGAGCTTCCTGCCGAGCAAGCCGCCCTTGGCGTTGATTTGGGAGACGGCCAGTTCGGCGCCTTTGAGGACCGGTTGGCCATAGACCGCGACGGGTCCGGATAAGGGGATCGGAAAGCCGATCTTGATCGTATTCGCCGCGTTGGCCGCGAGCGGCCATGAAGACAACAGCGCGCTGGCGAGCGCCAGACCATACCGGTGAAACATGCGCCACCTCCCAAGTTTGTGCTGGGCATTCGCCCACACCACTCGGCTGACGCGCGCAACAACGCCTACGGCTCGCATTGGCTGGCTGATTGTCGGCCAGCACGCGCTGCCGACTAGAGGAATCTGCGCCGGGTCAGCCGCGAGATTGCCATCGCCACCTGCTCCGCTCGTGTTCTCACTGGCCTCTGCGGCGAGTATTGCACGAATTGTAGATCAGCTATGCGACAGTCGCAGGCTATGATTGTCAGTGGCCGTCGGTCAAGCCCCCAGCCGCCTCGCATGGTTGCGGCAAAAGTTACCGGAACGTGGGATTCCAGCTTCCATCGAGCAGACCTGTCGCCGATCCGGTCCGAAGACGGGTCGCGACCCGGGACGACTGCTCAAATCACCCGATATCCGCCATCCGCCATGACGATCGCTCCGGTGACATAGGCCGAGAGGTCCGAAGCCAGAAAAATTGCCGGGCCGACGATGTCTTCCGGTTGTCCGGCGCGACCCAGCGGGGTGTGGTCGAGAAAGATCTTCACCAGATCCGGGTTGTTCTTGCGGACTTGTTCATTCAACGGCGTCTCGATCAGCCCGGGGCCGATGGCGTTGACACGCACCCCGTCCTTACCCAATTCGGCCGCGAGTGCGCGGGTGAAGCCGACAACGCCGTGCTTCGAGGTCGTGTAGGCCGGCGAGTTCGGCGTGCGCACGTGCATGAACGACTGGATCGAGGCGAGATTGATAATGCGTCCCTTGAGCGCGCGCAGCGGTGCCAGGAACGCCTGCGTGACGTTGAACAGGCCATTGAGGTTGGTCGCCATAATGTCCTGCCAATCCTTGAGCACCGCGTCCGGATCGCCGGTGAATGCGTTGCGCCGGTTTATGCCGGCATTGTTGACCAAGATAGAAACCCGGCCGACCTCGCTTGCGACCCTCGCCGCAGTATCGCGGCAAGAGACGCGGTCTCGTACGTCAAGCGTGAAGTGGTGCGCTTTGCCGCCAGCGCTGCGGATGTCAGCGGCGGTCTTCGCCGCCGTCGCGCCGTCGATGTCGAGCGCGGCGATGGCCGCGCCCTCGCGAGCGAAGCCAAGCGCGATGGCGCGGCCGATCCCAGACCCGGTGCCGGTCACCGCCGCGACGTGATTTTGCAGAAGGCCGGGCATGGTGTCCTCCGAACGGTTCGATGCAGCATAGCGCAATTATTCTCCCGCGTGTTGGTCACGATCGGACGCACCCCCGAGTACGTCGGCAAGAAGATCGGCGCGTCAGAGATCAAGATGACGCTCCCTGCCATTCGTGCTCCATAGCGAGCGCCGACCCGCTTTCCCATGATCGGCGTGCCGCCGCAGCGTCCGGCGGTGCCGAATCTTGGATGTGGATTGGCCCTGTTCAGTCCTGCCACGACCGAAACGGTCTCATGGGCCGGGGGTTGCGTCACGGTCACCATGACGCCCAAGGGCTGGCATGCTCTGTCCCAGAAGGTCGGCGAGGAGAGCATCAGGTCCGCTGAGGTCGGGAGCCTATTCCGCCCACCGCAATTTCCTGATTTGATCGCTGCGGCTGACTGACGGTAATTTTTGCGATCCCGGATGCCGACGCTGCTTCCTCAACTACAATGCGCAAGACCCCTCTGCCACGCAGGGCTTGAGACCACGCTGATACGAAAGGACGAATACCATGAGCGACAGGAAAAATCGTCAATGGATTTTAGAAGCACGGCCGGTGGGGCAGCTGACGGGGAAGGAGTTTCGTTGGAACGAAACATCTGCGCCAGATCCGACTGACGGGCAGGTATTGGTCCGTAACCTGTGGCTGTCGTTCGATCCTACGCAGCGCAATTGGATGGCGCGGGACTCCTATGTGCCAATGATTCCGCTCGGTGAGGTCATGCGTGCCATTGGCGTCGGGCAGGTCGTCGAGTCCCGGCATCATGACTTCAAGCCGGGCGATCTCGTTCAGGGCTGGTGGGGCTGGCAGGATTATGTTGCCACAGATGGTCGGGGCGTCGGAGGCATGCACAAGCTGTCTCCTGGCGTACCGCCCAATACGGCGCTGAGCCTCTTTGGCATCACCGGGAACACCGCCTATTTTGGCATCACTGAGATCGGTCAAGTCAAGTCCGGCGAAACCGTCGTGGTGTCCGGAGCGGCTGGCAGCACGGGCTCGATTGCCGGTCAAATCGCGAAGATCAAAGGATGTCGGGTGGTCGGCACTGCGGGTGGCAAGGAAAAATGCGACTGGTTAACGCAAGCGGCGGGTTTTGACGGCGCTATTGATTATAAGAATGAGGACGTTGGTCGTCGGCTCACAACGCTTTGTCCCAATGGGATCGATGTCTTTTTTGACAATGTGGGGGGGGTGGTCCTCAACGAAGTTTTGGCGCGCATCAATCTCAAGGCGCGGATTGTGCTTTGCGGTGCGATATCGCGGTACAATGAAACCGTTTTACCGCCTGGACCGTCGAATTACTTCAATCTGACGGCGAAACGGGGGCGCATGGAGGGATTCATAATTTTGGATTACGTGCCGCGTTTCGCCGAGTCCATCGCGGCGCTCGGTCGATGGCACCGGGAGGGGAAACTGGTGCAAAAAGAGGATATTGCGGTCGGCCTTGAGAATGCGCCGCACACCTTGATGCGACTTTTCACCGGCGAGAATTTTGGCAAGCAGTTACTGAAGATTGCCGACCCGCCATTATCCGTCTAGGACATGTTTAAGCTGCCGGTCGCCATCTGCAGAAGTGCGCTTTCAACCAAAGCGTTCGACGCGCTCGGTCCGAGGAGATCGAGGGCGACAATCATCCGCTGGCGGCGCGATGGCGCGCTACGCTGAAAAAGATGGCGGCCACCAGCGTCAGCGTGCCGATGACGACGTAATGCACCGACGAATTGGCGTTGATAAATGAGGAGGCGCTCGAAGTCGCCTGCACCAGCGCCGCGCCAAGGAGCGTGCAGATAAACGAACCGCGGCCGCCGCCGACGCTGGCGCCGCCCAGTACCACCACCGTGATGCTCATCAAGGTGTAGTCTGTGCCGGTTGACGGCGAGCCGATGCCCACCTGTCCGGCGAGCAGGACGCCGCCGATCCCGGTCAGCAGCCCGGAGGTCACGAACGCGATTATCGTGAGCCGCCGGCTGTCGATGCCCAGCCGGTGGCTCGCCAATGGGCTCGAGCCGACGGCGCGGAAGCTGCGGCCAAAGCCGGTGCGATAGGCGAGCCACTCGGCGCCGCCAACCATCGCAAGCGTCAGCAGTACTCCGGCGGGAATGACACCTATGGGTAATTGCGCGGCGTCGGAAATGGCGTCGCTGATGTTGCCCGCCGCGATCGGGCGCAGCAGCAGTGAAATGCCTTGCAACCCTATGAACGTCGCGATCGTCACGACGATAGCCGGCAACCGCAGCGCCGTCACCAGCAGGCCCTGCAAGCAGCCGAATCCGACGGTAAAGCCGAGGATGAGAATGAGACTGCCGGCCAGCGCCAAGCCGCCGATCCCATCCGGCGCCAGGAAGGAGCAAAGAACGACGCAGAGTCCCGCGAGCGGGCCGACCGAAAGATCAATGGCGCCGACCAGCACCGTCGCCAGTTGTGCGCTGGAGAGAAAGGCCAGAATGCTGAAGAACGACATCATGCTCTTGAGGCTGAACGGCGACAGAAAGTAGCCGTTGAGCGCCTGCGTCCCGCCAAGAACGATCGCGGTGAGCACGGCCAGCAGCAAAGCAGGAAAATGATCGTTCGACAGGAATTTGGCGCCGCGCCCGGTACCAACCGCTTTCGCGCTGTCATTGGCGCGTGACACCGTCGCGGTGAGATTGGCCTCGGTGATGGCCGCATCGGTGACCGCCGCTCCCGACAATTCATGCACGATCCGGCCGCGCGCAAAAATCACCACGCGATCGCAGAGGCCCTCGAGTTCGATGCCGTCCGACGAGGATACCATCACCGCCACACCCTGTTCGGCCAAGGTGCGCAGGCGCTGGTAGATCTCGCTGCGCGCGCCAATGTCGACGCCTTTGGTGGGCTCGTCCACCAAAAGCACTCTGGGGCGCGCCGCGATCTCTCGCCCCAACAGCGTTTTTTGCTGATTGCCGCCTGACAGTTCGAACAGCTTCGATTCGGTGGAGGCGGCGCGGATGCGCAAGCCCTCCGCGATAGACTTGGCGCGGGCGGCTTCGCTGGCCTGATCGATCACGCCGGAGCGCGACACCGCGCCGAGAAAGCCGAGGCTCAAATTTTCGCGCAGTGTCAGATTGAGAAAGACGCCCTCGGCATGACGATCGTCGGTAATGAAGCCGACGCCGGACCTGCGAAAGGCGGCGGCCGTGTCGGCGGAAATCGACCTGCCGCCGACGCGCACCTCGCCAGCGGCGCGGCGATCGATCCCGGCGGCAGCGCGGATGAATTCGCGTTGACCTTCGCCCTCGATGCCGGCAAGCCCAACGATTTCGCCGGCATGGACGATGAGGTCGACCCGATCGAAGCCGCGGCCGCTCAAGCCTTTTACCATGAACAGCGGCTCACCCACCGAACGCGCCTTGGCCGGAAAGATTTGGCCGAGCGGCCGGCCGGCGATCAGCGCCACGATTTCCGTCGGCGTGATTGCGCCCGCCAACCTGCTGTCGATGATCTCACCGTCGCGCATGACTGAAATGCGATCGGCCAATTCGTCGACCTCGTGAAGGCGATGCGAGACATAGACAATGCCGACGTCGGCGCGCTTGAGCTCGCCGATCAAATCGAACAATTTGCGCACGTCGGCCTGCTGCAACGGCTCGGTCGGCTCGTCGAGAAAGATGACTTTGGGCCGGGTGGCGATGGCGCGCGCGATTTCGACGATGTGC
Organism: Xanthobacteraceae bacterium; assembly: GCA_030036975.1. GTDB lineage: Bacteria > Pseudomonadota > Alphaproteobacteria > Rhizobiales > Xanthobacteraceae > BOG-931. Next base: position 10,313 of record JASHSE010000180.1, read on the forward strand.
CGCTGCGCCAGCGACAATTCGGCGACCCGCTGCT
>JASHSE010000181.1 GCA_030036975.1 Xanthobacteraceae bacterium
AACGCGCCGGACAACAGGTGCGCGAACGTTCCGGCGCGCGATGCCAACAGCCGCCGCCGGATCTCGCCGGCACTGTGGGCCAGCGTCAGCACATAGTGGCGGATGTCGCGGCCGCGCATGCCGGCCGCATAGGCGGCGCCGATCAGCGCCCCGATCGAGGCGCCGGCGATCACCGCCGGCTTGACGCCCATTTCGTCGAGCGCTTCGAGCACCGCGACATGGGCGAGTCCGCGCGCGCCGCCGGAGCCGAGCGCGAGCGCGAAGGTTTTCATGCGCCGGCCGCAACAGCGAATTCCCAGGCCTTGGCGGCGAGCGGGCGCACCAGCTCCGTCTTCGCTGCCGCATAGGCGCTGGTCGCGGTGCCGTCGCGCACACGGCCGGCGATACCCTGTAGGATCGCCGCGATGCGGAAGAAATTGTAGGCGAAGTAGACGGCAAGATGCGGCCGCGGATCGAGCCCGGTGCGCGCCACGTACGCATCGACGTAAGCGTCGAGGCTCGGCAGCCCGAGCGCCGCGAGATCGCAGCCGAAGAGCGAGCCGGTGCCGGCGTCGGCGGGCGGCATGTGCCATTGCATCAAGTGATAGGAGAAATCGGCGAGCGGATCGCCGAGTGTCGACAATTCCCAATCGAGCACCGCGGCGATGGCCGGCGCGCCGGGCGCCAGAATGATGTTGTCGAGCCGGTAATCGCCATGGACGAGGTGCGGCGCTTGCGGCGGCGGCAGATGCGCCGGCAGCCAGGCGATCAGGCGCTCCATCTCGTCGATGGTTTGCGTTTCCGAGGCGCGGTATTGCCTGGACCAGCGCTCGACCTGCCGCGCCACGTAATTCTCGCCGCGGCCATAATCGGCAAGCCCGATCGCCGCCGGGTCGAAGCTGTGCAGCCGCGCCAAGGTCGCGTTCATCGCGTCGTAGACGCCGGCGCGCTCGACCGGACTCGAGCCGGGCATGTCCGGCTCCCAGAACACCCGGCCCTCGACGTGCGCCATCAAAAAGAACGCGGTGCCGGTGATGGCCTCGTCGGCGCAATACAGAATGGGCTCGGGCACCGGAAAGGTTTGCGCATGCAGCGCGCTGATCACGCGGTATTCGCGATCGACGGCGTGGGCCGAGGGCAGGAGCTTGCCGGGCGGCTTGCGGCGGAGCACGTAACGGCGGAGCGGCGTTTCGATGAGGTAAGTCGGATTGGACTGGCCGCCCTTGAACTGGTTGACCACGACGGGCCCGGAAAATCCGGCGACATGGTCGTGCAAATAGGCTTCGAGCCGGCCAACGTCGAAGCGCAGCCGTTCGGCGACCTCGCGTGTGCCGGAAAAGGCGCTTTGCCGGTCGATCCCGCTCATTATTGTTGTTCGCGCTCGATGGCCCGCCAGCCGATGTCATGGCGATAAAAGCCGTCGGGCCAGCGGATGCGTGCGACCGCCTCGTAGGCGCGCGCTTGCGCCTGCCGCACCGTGTTGCCGAGCGCGCAGACGTTGAGCACGCGTCCGCCATTGGCGAGGATTTTCCCACCTTCCGCCTTGGTCCCGGCGTGAAAAATTTCCACGTCCTCGATCGCCGAAGCCTCATCGAGCCCTTCGATGACGGAGCCTCGGGCGTAACTGCCGGGATAGCCTTGGGCGGCCATCACCACGGTGAGGGCGGGTTCGGAATACCAGTGCAGATCAAAGGATTTGAGCTGGCCGTCGCGGCTTGCCAGCAGCGCCGGGACGAGATCGGACATCAGCCGCAGCATCAGCACCTGGCATTCGGGATCGCCGAAGCGGACATTGTATTCGATGAGTTTCGGCCCGGCATCGGTGATCATCAACCCGGCGTAGAGCACGCCCTTATACGGCGCGCCCATCGCTTTCATCGCCCGCAACGTCGGCTGGATAATTTCCGCCATCACCCGCGCACTCATTGCGGCGTCGATATTCGGCGCCGGCGAATAGGCGCCCATGCCGCCGGTGTTCGGCCCCCGATCGCCATCGCAGGCGCGCTTGTGATCCTGCGCGGTCGATAGTTCAAGCGCGGTGTCGCCGTCGCACAGTGCGAAGAACGATGCTTCCTCGCCCTGCAGAAACTCTTCGACCACGATCTCGGCGCCCGCTTCGCCCAGGCCGCCGGCGAACATCGTATCGATCGCCGCTTCGGCTTCGGCGACGGTTTGCGCCACGATGACGCCTTTGCCGGCGGCGAGGCCATCGGCTTTGACCACGATCGGCGCGCCTTGCTCGCGCACGTAAGCCTTGGCCGGCTCGGCCGCATTGAAGCGCCGGTACGCGGCAGTCGGGATGGCGTTGGCGCGGCACAAATCCTTGGTGAAGCCCTTGGAGCCCTCCAGGCGGGCGGCGGCCCGCACCGGTCCGAAAGCCTTGATGCCGGCCGCTTCAAGATCGTCGACGATGCCCGCGCACAGCGGCGTCTCGGGTCCGACTACGACCAGATCGATCTTGTTGGCGCGGCAGAACGCGATCACCGCCGCGTGGTCTGCGATGTCGAGCGCGACGCATTCGGCCTCGCGCGCGATGCCGGCATTGCCGGGCGCGCAGAACAGCCGGTCGGCGAGCGGGCTCGCCGCCATCTTCCAGGCCAGCGCGTGCTCGCGCCCGCCGGAGCCCAGCAGCAGGATATTCATGGCGAAACGGTCATCGCGTGGGGCGTCAAGGGATCGATCCTCCGTAGCATGGCAGCGCCGCGGCGCAAGCCATCGGCATCAGCAGCAGCGGGACTTGACCGGCTCCGATGTGCGGAGCATGAGCCGCCCACTCGAATGCTTATTCGCGAGTCCCGATGAACGAGCCGCGCCTCAATCTGCCGGAACTGACCGTCTCCGAACTGTCGGCGGCGCTCAAGCGCACGATCGAGGACGCCTACGGCTACGTGCGGGTGCGCGGCGAACTCGGCAAGGTCAGCTATCACGGCAACGGCCACGTCTATTTCGACCTCAAGGACGAAAACGCCTGCATTGCCGGCGTGGTCTGGCGCAAGACCGCGAGCCGCATCAAGCTCAAGCTGGAAGCCGGGCTTGAAGTGGTCGTCACCGGCCGGCTGACGACCTATGCCAACCGCTCGCAATACCAGATCGTCGTCGACACGATCGAGCCGGCCGGGCTCGGCGCGCTGATGGCGCTCCTCGAGGAGCGCAAGAAGAGGCTCGAAGCCGAGGGCCTGTTCAGCGAGGCGCGCAAGCAGCTCTTGCCGTTTCTGCCGACGCTGATCGGTGTCGTCACTTCGCCGACCGGCGCCGTCATTCGCGACATTCTGCACCGGCTCGCCGACCGCTTCCCGCGCCAGGTCCTGGTCTGGCCGGTCAAGGTACAGGGCGAAGGCTCGGCCGCGGAAGTCGCCGCGGCGATCGCGGGCTTCAACGCGTTGCCGGACATCGCAGTGCCGCCGCTGCCGCGCCGGCCCGATCTTATCATCGTGGCGCGCGGCGGCGGCTCGCTGGAGGATCTGTGGTCGTTCAACGAGGAGATCGTGGTGCGCGCCGCCGCCGACAGCATGATCCCGCTGATCGCCGCGGTCGGCCACGAGACCGACGTGACGCTGATCGATTTTGCCGCCGACCGACGGGCGCCGACGCCGACCGCCGCCGCCGAGATGGCGGTGCCGGTGCGCGCCGAGCTTTCGCGCGACGTCGATTCGCTGGCGCGCCGCGCGCTCGCCTCGTGGCGGCGCTGCCAGGAGGACAGGCGGACCGAGTTGCGCGCCGCGACGCGGGCGTTGCCCGATGCCGACGAGCTGTTGGCGCTGCCGCGGCAGCGGCTCGATCATGCCGCGGCCGGGCTTGGGCGCGCGCTGCGCGCCAATGCGCAGCTG
>JASHSE010000182.1 GCA_030036975.1 Xanthobacteraceae bacterium
TTATGGATTCCGGGCTCGCGGGCTTTGCCCGCGCCCCGGAATGACGCGTGATGACCGATACCGGTCCGCTGTTTGTCTCGTCCGGCGATCTGGTCGCCGACCGCCGCTACAAATGGGCGCTCGATTATGCGGCGCGCGGCGACCTTGTCGGTGCCGCCGATATTTTGGCGCAGACCGTGGAATTGGCGCCGGGTTTCACTACCGCCTGGTTCGCGCTCGGCGCCATTCGCGACCGGCTCGGCGCGCGCGACGCCGCCATAGCGGCGTTCGAAAACGCGCGGCGGCTCGATCCCGACGATTATCACGGCGCGCGGCTGCAGCTCGCCCGGCTCGGCGCCGCCGAGCCGGCGCCGGCGATGACCACGGCCTACGTGCGGCGGCTGTTCGATCAATATGCCGCGCGTTACGACGGCGCGCTGCTTGAGCATCTGGCCTATCGCGCGCCGGCGCTCTTACGCGAGGCAGTCGAGCAGGTTCTGAACGCGGCGCACCAGCCGCTGCGTTTTGGCGCAATGCTCGATCTCGGCTGCGGCACCGGCCTTGCGGGCGCGGCGTTCCGACCCGTCGTCGAACGGCTGGTCGGTGTCGATCTGTCGCCCGCGATGATCGCGCAGGCGTCCGCCAAAGGGATTTATGATCGGCTCGAAACCGCCGACGTCGTGGATGCGCTCGATCAGGGGGCCGCGCGCGGCGCGACCTATCAGCTTGTCGTCGCCGCCGATGTGTTTGTTTATTTGAACGATCTTGCATTGATCGCCGCGCGGGGTGCGCGCGTGCTGGCGCCGGACGGCGTCTTCGCATTCACGGTCGAAACGCACGCAAGCGACGGCGTAAAACTGCTGCCGACGCTGCGCTATGCGCATGGCGAGGCTTATGTGCGCGGGGTGCTGGAGGATGCGGCGCTTACCGTGGCGCGGCTCGAACAAAAATCCGTGCGCAGCGAAAAAGGCGTGCCGGTCGATAGTCTCGTCGTCGTCGCGCAACCCTCGACGGCGCGCCGGGCGGCCGCTGGAGTATTTCCCGATCGGACTGCATCAACGGCGTCATTCCGGGGCGCCGCGAAGCGGCGAACCCGGAATCCATAAGCCCGGCGTCTGTGGTTATGGATTCCGGACTTGCCGCTTCGCGGCAATCCGGAAAGACGAGGGGAATTATATTACTTCGCGTTCGCCGGCTGCGGCACCTTCGCGGCCGACTGCCACGCCGCGGCGGTCGCCACGTTGATGGCGTCGTCGGGCTGCGGCGCGGGCTTGAAGTTCTGTACGGCGAGGCGCGCGGCAGCGAGCGATGGTGCATCGAGATGGAAGGCGACGTCGTCGCGTTTGGACGCTGCGTCGTGGTCGCCCTGCTTGGCGGCGAGCGCAAACCATTTGTAGGACGCGGCGTAGTTCTGAGTGACACCGATGCCGCGCGCATAGAGAATGCCGAGATTGTACTGACTGTCGCGCAGTCCGCGTTCGGCGGCTTTGCCGAACCATTCGGCGGCGTTCTTGTAATCCGGCGCGCCTTCGATGCCTTCGGCGTAGAGCACCGCGAGGTTGTGCATGGCCTTGCCGTTGCCCTTCTCGGCCGCGGCAAGATAGAGGTTGCGCGCTCTGATCAGATCTTTTTTGACACCGATCCCTTTCTCATAAAGCCCGCCGAGACGGAATTGCGCCGGTGCCAGGCCCTGCTCGGCAGCGCGTTCCAGCCAATGGGCGGCCTCGGCATGGTTCTGCGGCACGCCGCGGCCTTCGGCAAAACGTGCCGCCACCTCGTAGGCTGCGGCCGGATCGCCGCCGAGCGCGGCCGCGCGCAGCGCCGGATCGCCGATCGACGCCGGCAAGTTATCGTCGGTCACGGCGGCCGCTGCCGCAGCGGCCGGCGCCTGCTGAATATTGTCCGGGGCAGCCAGCGCGCGCGGCAGCGTGCCGGTAATATCGGGCGAGGCCCACAGCGGCAGTGCGCTCGCCGCCGGTTGGCCGCCGGCCGGCTTGGCGGCAGCCGCCACCGTCGCGCGCTCATCGTCTTGCAGCAGCGACTCGTGGGGCGGCTTCACGGCCTTGGCTGGCGCCGGCTCTGGTCGCGGTGCGGCCGCAGCATTGGGATGAGGCAGCGGCGCGGGTAGCGCTGCGCCAGCCGGACCGTTCGCAGGCGAAGATTGTTGCGCCATCGGAACAGGCGTCGGCGTTGCCGGGGCTGCGACTTGCTCCGACTGCACCGGTACGGGGCCGCCGACCATGCGGTGGTCGTCGAACAGCCGAATGGCGATGCGCAAGCCGCCGACCACGATAAGCAGCGCGCTGCCCGCCATGACGAGCTTGCGCAGGCGTTGCGACAGCTTGCTCGGCTCCGCAGCCCTGTCGGCGGCGGACGGCTCGCCCTTGGCTTTCGCGCCGGACGGCTCCCAGGCGGCGGCCTGCGCGGCGCGCCGCGCCGCGGCGATGAAATTCGGCCGGCCGGAATCCGCTATGACCGGCGGCTTTGCCGACCCGATAGCGGCTTGCGATGCCGCCACGCGTTCGGCCGCCGATGCGTTCGGCCGCGCACGTGTGCCGGTGGAGCCCGGCTCGAGCGGATGGTCGGGCGGCAAAGTCGGGTCGATCGGCGCCCGTGCGACCGGCGCGGCTGCTGCGGCCGCGCGCAAGTGTGGCGCCGCGGGCGCAATCGCAGCCGCCGCTTCGACCGCCACCGGCACTGCTTCGGCGGCTGCAGGACTTATTTCGCCGGGCACCGCGGCCCGAGGCTCGCGCGTGGCCTCTAAGAAGGTCTGTGTTTCGGCCGCGGGGGTGGCCGGCGGCGCGGTGTCGTACAGATTGCTCTCGATCGCCGCCATAGGATCGACCACATGCTCGGCTGCGTCCTGGGTGGCTGCGAGCGAATCCCGGGTGCGGCGCTCGCTTTGTTTGATTTCGGCGGCGTCCGGTTCGAGCAAATCCGTGGGCGCCAGCGCTGGCGCGAGCCGCGCTGCCGGCGCAGCGTCACCGTCGAGGTCGCGCATCTGCTCGATGTGGATGAGCAGGTCGGCGAGGCCGCGCTCGACCGCTTCGAGCTGGTTGAGCCGCGCATCGGACGTGTCGAACCGCTTCACCAGCATGGCGATGCGGTCTTCCAGATGGGCCAGCGCCGCATGATCGGTATGAGTGAGCTGAACCCACTCGAGCTTCTCGATCAGGCCGCCCAAGAGTTTTTCCAGATCGCGCGGCACCGCCTGGCCGGCTTCGCTCGACGCATGGAGCGCTCCGGCCAACGTATCGATGCGCTGTTCCAGGGCGGCGACGGCGCGGCCCGTTGCCGCGTTATTGGCGAGGCCGTCGACCTGCGCAGCGAGTGCACGCACGTCTTCGGCGACCCTGGCGAGCGCGTCATTCGAGGCGACACGGGACATCGCGTCGTGCGGCAGCGCCTGGCGAGCCTCGTTCGACGCATGGAGCGCCGCGGCCAACGTATCGATGCGCTGCTCCAGCGCCGCGACAGCGTGGCCCGTTGCCGCGTTATTGGCGATGCCGTCGACCTGCGCGGTGAGCGTACGCACGTCTTCGGCGACCCTGGTGAGCGTGTCGTTCGAGGCGACATGCGACGCCACCCCGCGCAATCCGCCGATCGCTGCTTCGAGCTGCTGCAGCGTCGCCGGATCGTCGCGTGCCAGGATCATGTCGACTTTCTGGGCGAGCGCGCTGACCGCCTCGTTGAAGCCCACCAAGCTTTCCGCCGGCGTCAGTCCGTGCAGCGCTTCGCGCACCTCGGCCAATCCGCGCTCGAGACCGGCCAATGCGTTGGGATCGACGCCCGCTTGCCGGCTGTTGTCGATGCGCTCGGCCAGTGCCTTGATTTCGCGCTCGAGCGATTCCACCGCGCGACGCGGCAGTGCCTCGTTGAGCTGCCGGCCGATCTCGGTGAGGTCGTTGCGCAGCGCCGTGATCGCGCTGCCGACCT
>JASHSE010000183.1 GCA_030036975.1 Xanthobacteraceae bacterium
AAATCAGGCTTGCCCGATTTCGGCACGTTTAGCCTAATCGTCATTGCGAGCCAACGGGTCCCGGCCCGAAGCGGCAGGCCCGATGACAAGCTCCGCGAGCGACGGGGCGCCTACCCATCCCGCTTTGACCCCAGCAGCGCGCGGGCGGCGATGCTCAGCCCCAGCACCGTCAGGGTCAGAATGAGCGCGCCGGTCCAGGCCAGCGACTGCCATTCCTTGTAGGGACTGAGCGCGAACAGAAAGATCACCACCGGCAGACTTGCGGTCGGCGCGTTGAGGCTGGCGTTCCAGAACTGGTTGTTCAGCGAGGTGAAGAGCAGCGGTGCGGTCTCGCCGCTGATGCGCGCAATGGCGAGCAGCACGCCGGTCATCATGCCGGCGCGCGCGGCGCGATAGCAGATCCGTGTGATGGTCAGCGAGCGCGGCAGGCCGATCGACGCGGCAGCCTCGCGCAGCGCATTGGGCACCAGCACCAGCATGTCTTCGGTGGTGCGCACCACCACCGGAATGACCAGCACGGCGAGCGCCACGCCGCCGGCCAGCGCCGAGAAATGGCCCATCGGCGCGACCACAACCTCGTAGATGAACAGCCCGATCACGATCGACGGCGCGCTGAGCAGGATGTCGTTGATGAATCGCACCGTGCCGGAGAGCCGCTCGTAGCGGCCGTACTCGGCCATGTAGGTGCCGGCGAGCATGCCGATCGGCGTACCGATCACGAGGGCAAGCACGGTCATGATCAGGCTGCCGACGATCGGGTTCAATAATCCGCCGGCAGCGGCCGGCGGCGGCGTCATCTCGGTGAACACCGACAGCGACAGGCCGCTGACGCCGTTCCACAACAGCGAGCCCAGGATCAGCACCAGCCAGCCCAGGCCGAAAAGCGTCGCCGCGTAGGCGAACCCGGTCGCCATGATGTCGCGTCGGCGGCGTGCGGCGTAGCGGCCGCGGCCTGCGCCGTCTGGAAAAGTCGTGCTGGCGAGCGCCGCGTCCGACATGGCTTACCCGATCCGCCGCTGCACCCGCGCCAGCAAATAGCGCGCCGCAGCGAGCACGATGAAGGAGATCACGAACAAGATGAGGCCGAGCGTGATCAACGACGACGTATAGAGCGGGCTGACCGCCTCGGTGAATTCGTTGGCGATTACCGCCGAGATCGTAGTGCCCGGCGCGAACAGCGACGCCGAGATGGAGGGAGCGTTGCCAATGACGAAAGTCACCGCCATGGTTTCGCCGAGCGCGCGGCCGAGTGCCAGCATGACGCCGCCAATGACGCCCGATCTGGCGTGGGGCAGCACCACGTGGCGCATCACCTCCCAGGTGGTGCAGCCGATGCCGTAGGCCGCTTCCTTGAGCACGATCGGCACCGACTCGAATACGTCGCGCGAGATCGAACTGACGAACGGCAGCACCATGATGGCGAGGATCAGTCCGGCCGTGAGCATGCCGATGCCGAACGGCGGACCCGCGAACAGCGCGCCAATTCCCGGCACGTTGCCCAGAGTGCCGATCAAAAACGGCTGCAGCGTATGCTGCAGGAAGGGAGCAAATGTGAATAGGCCCCAGATGCCGTAAATGATGCTGGGAATGCCGGCCAAGAGCTCGATGGCGATGCCGATCGGCCGCCGCAGCCAAGTCGGGCACAGTTCGGTAAGAAAAAAGGCGATCATGAGCCCGACCGGCACCGCGATCAGCATGGCGATGAACGAGGTCACCAGCGTGCCGTAAATCGCGGGCAGGCCGCCGAATTCGTCGGTGACTGGATTCCACTTTTGTGAGATGAGAAAGCCGAAGCCGAATTTGCGGATCGCCGGCAGGGCGCCGATGAGCAGCGACAAGATCACGCCGCCGAGCAGCACCAGCACGGCAATGGCGGCGCCGCGCGTCAGATAGCGAAACACCAGGTCGCCGAGGCGCAGCCGATCAAGAACCCTGGCGCGCGTCGCCGCTTTGACCGTGGTCATGAACTGTCCGCCTTGCAGCGCGGCGTCAGCCACGACGCGCCTCCATTCGCATGGTCGAAGGCGCACGCATGGCCGGCCGTTGCGGCGCCAAGTCAAACGGTTCGCCGGCCGGCGCACAAGCCCGGCCAGCTTCGCCGCGCCGCCGCGGCGCGGCGAAGGCAATCCGGCCGGAGCCGCCGCCAGCGCAGCGACGCGGACCGTCATGGGAGGTGCTGCCGGCGATGAACGCGGAAAGCGGCATGGGAAGGTTCACAACGTGCTGTCTTTGTAGGGTCGCCGCATGACAGTAGGATGACATCACAACCTTTTGAAAATAGAGGGGATTCGGTTAATGCCGGCCGATGCGAAAGCTGCGGGGCAGCGGCTTTGCCCACCGCGGCACTGGCATGCGCGCCATCTGCACCCCGACGCGCCGAAGCGGCGTTCTGTCGCTGCGACGCGAGGGTTTGCAACTGCGGCCGCGTCGCTAACGAACCTGTTGATATCACGGTGGTCTCGACCGGGAAGGCGCCGTGCGGGCTGTCATAAAACTGAAATGATCGACGGCTTACTTGTCCGCGTCAGCCTTGGGCAGGACCACTCCGCAACGATCCAATCAGAACGCAAAGCCCCGAATTCAGCAGGAGAGACACCGCATGCGAATGCAACTTTATGCGGCAATAGCCGCCGCAACCGTTTCGCTCACGGCGAGCGGTTACGCCGCGAACCTGACGGGAGCCGGTGGTACCGCGATTTATCCGGTTCTGTCGAAATGGGCGGCCGAATACGCCAAAAAAACCGGCGACACCATCAACTATCAGCCGATCGGCTCGGGCGGCGGCATCAAGCAGATCACATCCAAGACGGTGCTGTTCGCCAACACCGACATGCCGCTCAAGCCCGACGAAGTCGCCAAGCAAGGGCTGGTGCAGTTTCCGCAGGTGATCATCTCGATCACGCCGGTCGTGCATCTCGCCGCTATCAAGGCCGGCCAGCTCGTGTTCGACGGCCCGACGCTGGCTGACGTGTATCTCGGCAAGGTGAAATATTGGGACGACGCCGAGATCAAAAAGATCAATCCAGGCGTCACGCTGCCGCACACCGCCATCACCACGGTGCACCGCTCGGATGGTTCCGGCACCACCTTCAACTTCACCGATTACCTGTCGAAAGTCAGCCCGGAATGGAAGAGCAAGGTCGGCGAAGGCACCTCAGTCAGCTGGCCGGGCGGCGTCGGCGGCAAGGGCAACCCGGGGGTTGCGTCCTACGTACAGCAGGTCGACGGCTCGATCGGCTATGTCGAATACGCTTACGTGATCGAGAACAAGCTCACCTACACCAACATGGTCAACGCGGCCGGCAAGACCATCGCGCCGACCATGGATGCGTTCCAGGCCGCGGCGGCCAACGCCGACTTCACCAAGGTGCAGGATTTTTATCTGATCCTCACCAACCAGCCGGGCGACAAGAGCTGGCCGATCACCGCGGCGACCTATATGCTGCTGCGCAAGGACAGCCCGCCCGATCAGAATAACCTGATCTTGAAGTTCCTCGACTGGGCGCTCAAGGATGGCCAGCCGCAGGCCAAGGCGCTCGACTACGTGCCGCTGCCCGACGCGGTGGTCAAGCAAATCGAGGCGCACTGGGCGAAGCAAGTTCCTGCCGCCTGGAAGACGGCGGCGAGGTAGCTCGCGCTGACAATTTGCCGAAGACCAGGATCGAGGTCGGATGGAAATCCGGCCTCGATCCTTTTCGTTTTGCCGCCGGCCGGCCCACCGCCGGGCCATGCCTTGCTTTCGGCCGGCAAAAACACATCCAATGGTAATATAAGCCGTCGTCTTGACGCATGGACTCGCCCGGCAATCCGTACCAAGCTCGGA
>JASHSE010000184.1 GCA_030036975.1 Xanthobacteraceae bacterium
GTTTGTTGCAAGGCGGCAAAATGCGAATCGTACACCGCCGGATTGAACAGCGACCACGGCTGAGCGGCGTGCAGCAGGTTGGGGACCGCGGCGAGCGACAGGTTGCGGTAGGTCTTGTATTCGGCCGCCGCAGCGTCGAATTGGCCGGCGGTCGCCGCGGCGTCGATGCGGCGCAGCCGCAGGATCAGGTCTTTGAGCGCCGAACGGGCCTGGCGACGCTGTTCATCGCCGCCCGTTACGGAAGGATCCTTGCGGTCGGGGAACCGTTCGATCAATTCGCGCAACTCGAGGTCAACGGTGTCTGCGGCGAGCGCAATCGTAGCGGTATCGCGCGCTGCAATCGCCGTATCGAGAACGCTGGCGAAATCGTTGATTTCCTTCACTTGCGCGCCGACGCCATCGCGTTCGTACGGCCGCTCGCCGTCGCCGATTGCGGTCAGGTAGGCGACCAGGTCGCGCTGGTCCTGGCGCGACAGGTTGAGATCGAAGATGCGATCGAAATGGTCCACGACCTGGTCGTAAGTGTCGTAGCGGCCATCGTGGAAATACGGCGCGTTGAAATCGGCGTTGAGCAGCGTCGGCGTCTTGAATAGTCCACCGGAGCCGACATCGTGCTGTAAATGATCGACGAAGGCGGCGGACGGCACATGGCACGTCGCGCAGCTCAGGCTCGGGTCGTGGGGAAAGGGCCTGGCAAACAGCGCCTCGCCGCGGCGCTCGGCGCTGCTGCTGCGCGCCGTCAGACGCCCTCCGGGTCCGAGGCTGAAGTTGCGCAGGAAATCGATGTCGCGGATGTAGGCGACCATGGCATCGAGGATTGCCGGCGGCGGCTCGGATCCGGCGAACTCGTCGACAATGACGTTGCGGACGAAGTCGCGCAGCGAGGCGCTGCGCCCGTCGTTGCCATAAGGCGCGAGATAGCGCGCGCCGCGCAGGCTCGGGATGCGCACCGGATCGAACACGCCGTTGTCGGCCTTGGGATTGAACAGCGCCCCGGTGGTGTCGAAGGTGCCCGGATGCGCCGACATGTGCGGAATGGTGAGCTTGGGATTGGAGGCGCCGTTGACGTGGCAGGTGCTGCAGCTGATGCCGGCCCGGCGCGCGAGGCCGCCGAGGATGGCGGGCGAGCTGAAGGCGAGATCGCCAAGATTGATGAGATACGACTTGCGGCCGCCGGTCGCTTCGGAGTGGAACACCTCGCGCGGGGTGACGAGCGCATCTGCGTTGAGCTCGGTGCCGGCCGGCAACGCGGTTTGCTGGCCATAAAGCGGGAAAGACGCCGCCTGCCGAAGCGTCGCCGCCACGAGCAGCACCACCGCGGCCATCCATACGACTGCCCACCCGGTGCGGCGGATCACTGGCCGGTTTCCTCCAGTGTCGGCGTCGCGAGGCCGATCTTCGGCGCGGCCGCCTGCAGGTTCACAATCAGCATTTCGCTTGCGTTGCGCAGCGCGTCGGCGTCCACGCTCTGCAGATCCGGGACCGACAGGAGATGCTTGAGCTGCCCGATTTCACCGCGGACTTGCTCCGCCAATTTTGCATCGGCTGCGTCGAGCGTTGCCGCGAACAGCGTACGATAGGCCAAATCGATGCCCTCGACATTGTTGCGCATGTCGTTCAGCGAGGTGCCGCTGATCCGGGATTCGCCACCGTCCACTTTGCTGTCGCCGACCTCGTAGGCCAGCCGGGCAACGCCGTTGAGAAGGCCTTCGGGCGTCAGCCGCAAGCTGCGGACCTGCGTATCGAGGTCGGCCAGATCGGCAATCAGAACGTCGGTCGCGGCGCCGACATCCGACGGATCGCGGCCGAACAGGCCGGCCTCGATGCCGTGGAAGCCCGAGGCGGCGTCGGGCCAGGCATCAATGGCGGCATCCAAACGCGGAACAAAGACGCTGGTGAAGACTTCCGAACGCTCCCAGCCGACCCGGGCGTCGATCCAAGCCTTTCGCGCGCCGAGAAGGTCGCTCGCCGCCAAACGTGCGCGCATGTCGCGCGCTCCGGCCAAGGCCTGATCGATGTCGGCGACGAGATAGGGCCGGTAGCGCTCCACGGCTGCATCGAGCAGCCCGGCTTTGGCCGGGAACGCGGCAGCCAACGCGATGCCGAACGCCATCAACCGCAAAAACGCGCGCGACGCATGGAGTCTGTGCTGACTTATCCGCCGCAAGCGACGCCACAGCTCTGCGCCTTCGAACATCGTGCCCCGCGCTGACCAATGCGACACGCAAGAAGTGCTGGAAGGTAAAGCCGGCCACCCCGCCCACGCGACTGCGCAGCGTAGCGCTGGCGCGTTACGTTTTACAATCGGTTGGATGACGGTCGTGTTACGATTTTGTAAAGCGCGCTCGACCGGCCGCTCCCAAAGTGAGTCGCGGTTGTCGGAAGATAAGCCGATGGGCGACTCGATGTGCTCGCGCAGTCAATTCAGCAAGAACTCGAGCACCGTGTTGGCATAGATCCGCGGCTGCTCCAGGTTGGAGATGTGCGCGGCGTCGAGCACGGCGATTTTGGCGCCGGGAACATGCTCTTTGATGAAGTCGCCCGCTTCGAGCGTCGTGGCCGGGTCATGGCGGCCGGCGATCACCAGCGTCGGCGCGGTGATTTTCGACAACAGCGGCCGGTGATCCATGTCGCGGATCGCTTCGCCGCAGCCGACGTAGCCCGCGACTTTGGTCGCCAAAAACATCTCGCGCATCTTCGCCATGGCCGCCGCCGCGCGCTCGCGAAAGCCTTTGGTGAACCAGCGTTCCATGTTGGCGTCGACGATCCCCGCCAAGCCGTTCTCGCGCACCAGCCTGATGCGGGCGTCCCATAGCGACTTATCGGGGAAATACGCTGCGGTGTTGGAGAGAATGAGCCTGTCGACGCGGTTTGCCGCATTGGCGCCGAGCCACATGCCGACCATGCCGCCCATGGAGAGGCCGCACCAGTTGACCTTGGCGATGTCGAGGCCGTCGAGCACGGCAAGGACGTCGCGACCGAGGCGCTCCATCGTATACGGGCCGTTCGGCACGCCCGAGCGGCCGTGGCCGCGCCGGTCGTAGCGCACCAGGCGAAAATGGCGCGTGAACGGGCCGGCTTGGTCGTCCCACATGTGCAGATTGGTGCCGAGCGAGTTCGACATCATCAGCACCGGCGCGCGCTCCGGCCCTTCCACTTCGACGTGGATCGTGCAGCCGTCGTCGGTTTTGATCTCCGGCATCGCCGTTCTCCTCCCCCTGCTTGTTATTGCGTAGGCTAGTGTCTCTGTTCAGAGCTCCGCAAGGGGCGTATCGGTTCTGCGGAACAGGGCTTTCCAGGCAGCGTGCGAGGCGGTAAGCGGTGCCGAACCCGCGAGTTTTTTAAGGAGTGCGCGATGGCGATGACGATGACCGGCGAATATGACCTTCCCGTTCCCCCGCAAACGGTCTGGGAAAAGCTCAATGATGCCGCCACGCTGAAGGCCTGCATTCCGGGCTGCGAGCAGCTCGACAAGACTTCGGACACCGAGTTTGCGGCCGTGGCGACGACCAAGATCGGCCCGGTCAAGGCCAAGTTCAAAGGCAAGGTGACGTTGTCGGATCTCGATCCGCCCAACGGCTACAAAATCTCAGGCCAAGGTGACGGCGGCGTTGCCGGCTTCGCCAAGGGCGGCGCAACCGTCAAGCTTACCCCGAAGAACGGTGGCACCGTGCTCAGCTACACAGTCGAGGCGCAAATCGGCGGCAAGTTGGCGCAGCTCGGCCAGCGGTTGATCAATGGCGCGGCAAAAAAAATCGCCGACGACTTCTTCAAAAATTTCGCCGCCGCGGTCAGTCCGAAGAGTGCGTAAAACAGCAAGCCCGCCCGCGACATGCGGACGGGCTTTGTTGCACGACTTCAGCACCGAAGTTTGCTTACGGACAGGCGTGACGGATGCCGTCGAAGCCCATGTAGGTGCCGGTCGCAGGGTCAAAGGAGCGGAACCGCATCGCGCACCATTGGATGTCGTCGCTAGCCACTGGCCCGAATTGCGCGCCCGGCGCGGCGTTGTAGTAGCGGTTCTGTTCCCCAAAGCCGTAAGTTTCGTCGGTCATCGCCTCGCGATTTGATCCCGCTCGGTACGCGAGGTTCCTGCGGGCGCTGTTGCGCTCGCTCGTGGCGGAGGCGTTTTGCTGTGGACCGCGGCCCGCCCCGCCACGGGAAGACGTCGCAGCGGACTGAGGCATCGGGTACGGTTTGTTGGAGCATTCCGTCTGAAAACGTACGCAACCCGTAGATCCCTCGCGTGCAGCGGTTCCCCCGGGCTGGCCGCTCGTCTGGGCGAACGACGGCACAACAGCAAGCGCGGCGCCGAGCGTCAGAGCGGAAACGGCTATGGCTATTCGAGACTTCATGGGTGCTCCTCCTGGCCTTGTTGCCGACCGCCCAGCCGCGTCTTACGCGGCTTCCCGAAATAGGAAGACTTCGCTCCGGCGCCTCGTTCCCTTGTCGCAGCGCAACCCTGGTACGCAGCAGGCTGAGGGCTGCATTTTGGCGAACACGCCGGGCCTTGTGTGGCACCGCGGCGCACGCGGAACTGACTTGACCAGCGGCCCGGCCGCGGTTCAGAGTATTGGCCGTCCGGCGGCGGAAACCGGCAAAATAGCCAAGATTTCGCCTTTGGATAGGATCGGCTCGGCCGGCCGATGTCCAAATCACAACGTTTGAACCACCTTTTTGAGTTCGAGGAGGATTCCAATGGCAGCCGTATCCCTGACGGTGAACGGCAAACCCGTCACCGCCGATGTCGATTCGCGCACGCTGTTGGTGCAATTGCTGCGCGAACAGCTGCGCCTGACCGGCACCCATGTCGGCTGCGACACCTCGCAGTGCGGCGCCTGCGTCGTGCACGTCAATGGCAGGGCGGTGAAATCGTGCACCATCTTGGCGCTGCAGCTCGAAGGCGCCAACGTGCTCACCATCGAGGGTTTGGCGCCGGCCGACGGTCCGCTGCATCCGATGCAGGAAGCGTTCCGCGAAAACCACGGCCTGCAATGCGGCTATTGCACGCCCGGCATGATCATGACTGCGGTCGATATGGTGCGGCGCAAGGGTCACGATCTCGACGACCACACCATCCGCGAAGAACTTGAAGGCAATATCTGTCGCTGCACCGGCTACCACAACATCGTCAAGGCCATCGCCGCCGGCGCCCGCGCCATGCGCGGCGGCGGGACGGCGGCAGCCGCCGAATAGGAGAGGGCCTGCATTGCGCTGTTCCTAATCGTCTCGATGTAAGAGCGCGCGGAAAGGAACCGGGAGGAAGCTGCCATGAGCACGATCGGTATCGGCGCCGCGGTGCGCCGAAAGGAAGATCAACGCTTCATCACCGGCCATGGCCATTACACCGACGACATCAACCGGCCGGGCCAAGCTGCGATCTATTTCATCCGTTCGCCGCACGCCCACGCCCGGATCAAGACCGTCGATAAATCAGCGGCGGCCGGCATGCCGGGCGTCGCCGGCATCTTCACCGGCGCCGAGTTTGCGCAAGACAAGCTCGGCAATTTGATCTGCGGCTGGACCGTGCTGTCGAAAGACGGCTCGCCGATGAAGATGGCACCGCACGCGGCGCTCGCCGCCGGCAAGGCCAATCACGTCGGCGACGCGGTCGCGGTCGTCGTCGCCGATACGTTGGCGCAGGCCAAGGATGCGGCCGAGAAGGTCAACGTCGATTACGAGGTGCTGCCCGCAGTGGTCGATCCGGCCAAAGCCGCCGCCAACGGCGCGCCGCTCATTCACGAGGTGGCGCCGAACAACACGATCTACAACTGGCACCTCGGC
>JASHSE010000185.1 GCA_030036975.1 Xanthobacteraceae bacterium
GCTCTACGTCAACCGGCTGATGACGATCGCCATCGAGGGGTTTTCCGACGACGAGAGCGACGCATTGCTGAACCTGCTGTTCGATCACCAGGAGCAGCGCCGCTTCGTCTATGAGCACGTCTGGCGGGTCGGCGACCTTCTGATGTGGGACAATCGCTGTACGCTGCACGCGCGCACCGACTTTTCTTCGGACGAACGCCGCCTGATGCGCCGCATCGCCATCCTGGGCGAGAAGCCGGAGTAAAATACGGCGGCGCAGATGCCGCGTATGAAACGCAATCACCTGCTCATCATAGCGGCTGCTGCGCGGCTACCAGCGCCTTAATCCCTAGTTCATTTCCACCGCTCGAGGATGATCGATGCCGGCCAATCAGGATCGTGCAACTCGACGACGACGGTGATCAGCGTCCGTTCGACCCAAGCGCGGCGTACGAGCTCCTCCACTTCATGTTCGCGGCCGCGAAACCGATGTTCGTGTCCATCCTTGGACAAGAGGGTGAACCCTTCAAAATCTCCAAAGCGGTCGTAACGGATGCCGATCACCTTTCCGGTATAGCTTCGCTCGCCGGGATGCTTGCCGGGGACGGGGAACGGAATGGGGAAGGGCTGCTGATACCCGTCGGCAGACGGTGGGATTTGCGACGCATTGCCGCCCATGCCGTCAATCCGGCCAAAGAGACAGCTAATGTAGCGCAACAGCACCGGATACCAACGATTGTTGGGACCGACCAGGCCTAGCCGCCATTTTAGTATCGCAAGCAAGTTTTCGTCGGCCGGAAGAATCTCGCTCTCGCGCTGCACGGAAATCCGGGCTAGAAAACAGCCTGAGACATAGCGCCAGACCAACTGATCGTCATTGCCCGGCCTTTTTGTCTGAATCTGTTTGGTGGTGATGCGGCGCACGAGCACGTCGAATTCATTACCGGATCTGACCGAGGCAGGAAGCTCGATCGTCAGCAACCCCGCGAAGCTGCCGCCGGCGCCGCCCGGAATGGGTATATAGGTGACCGGACTTATCACTTCACACCGAATCGTATTGGCGTCCGCCGCCGACAGGGCGTTGGTGGGGTAGAGCTGCTTGGCGAGCTGCAGGACCGACGCAGCGCTGACCTCAGGCCAATAGATGTTCACCACGCTGCCGCGCGGGGTCGTGCCCCAATCGATCATCATCTCATCAGGATAGCTCAGAATACTGCGCTTATCCGTCGACTGGGCCGGCGGGCTCGGCCGGACGTCGATGGTCTGCGGAACCCGGTGGGTGGCGGGGAATCCGGGATTCCCGGATGTCGTCACCTGAAGATTTCGCTGCGCCAGTTTGTCGGAGATCACCGGGTTTTCGATCACTCCGTTAACGTTTTCGATCGGAGCATCTTTAAAAGCGATTTGCGCGACGAGGCAGTTATGGGCGCTGCCGGCGAGCCAATATTGGACTGGCTGGGGGCCAAACAGGTTCGTCTTATCATTGACGTTAAGAAAACAACCATAGAACGCCCAGGCGTAATCCCCGTTGGGAATCTCGATTGTTTGGTTGTTTGCTCCTCCTGGACTGTAATCGCTCGGATTGCCGTCGTAATTGGCCGTGGCAAAGAACGGGAGCGAGCAGCCATTGATCGTGCCACTGCCATCGGTTCCCGGCAGCGGGCTTGCGGGATTGGTCCCGCCGGGAGGATAGGTGACATTGGGGTCCGCGCTCGTCACGGCGGAGGTGGAGTTGATGAAATCGGTATCGAAGGTCTGCGTCGTGAACAGCCGGAAGAATACTTTTACGTTCTGAGCGGCAGCGGCTTGGCCGGAGGAGCCCTGCAGCCGGACCCTGGCGATGGCGAAGCTGTAGTTGATGTTCGATCCGGTTTTCGGCGTGACCGAAGAATCGCCGTCCAGCGCGCCGTTCTGTTGCGGCAGCAGGGTGTCCAAAGGATCGGACATGTTGGTGTCGGGCGGAGTATAGGCGGAATTCAGATAGCCATAAGTTTTGTTCAGCCAGACGATCAAGTTCTGAATGTAGGTATAGGCCGCCCCGGTATCGAGCGTAGTCGCATTGCCGCCCTGGAACGTGAATGGCACGGCGGGGACCGGCGACTGGCTGTCCTGGATCGGCGTCTGGTTGTTCGCCGTCGGCGTGATCGTGAACACCCGCAGATCCTGGCTGAGGTAAGGCTCGTTGCCGGCAGTCGCATTGACGTTCGTGAAGTATGGATCGTCGCCGCCCAACAAGAAGAACTCCATGGCCCCCAGACTCTGGAGCGGGTTCCCCTGAATGTCGATGCTGGCGTTAAGCGTGAACGCCGCGGGTGGTTGCCCGGACTGCGGGAAGACGTTGAGAGACGCCGAAGTGAATTGGATCGCGTATTCAAAGCGAATGCGTTGCGACACATCGATGTTCGCACCCGAATCGCCTATGTCGTAGATGATGGTGGGGCCGGAAATGCTAAGCCCTGGAATATTCGTCACGTTGAAAGTGCCGGAAAACGCGGGCGTGGCAGAACCCACCACCCTGGGCGTGAACCCCTCGAGGAACAAATAAAACGCCGCATTGTACATATAAGGGGCGAGGTGATCTGAAACTTCGTCGCGGCCGTAATTGTTCTTGCCGCCGACAAAGTAGAATTTCCGGTCGGTCCAGGCGATCCAAGTCGCGATATTGACATAGAACGCCTCAAGCTCCTTGAGCACGGCCTGGCCTTTCGCCGAGGCATTGAAGCCTTGTTGCTTCGTCGTGATGCTGCTGCACGGATCACCCAGCAGGTTCAAATCGAGGAAGTGATGAAAGGACGAGTCGGTCACGATCCGACCCACATTGACGGTGTGGCCATCATAGGCCGCCAGTGTATTGTTGGCGTTGTTGCCGCTTCTGACGTTGCAGACGCTACTATCGGCGCTGAAGTTTTTGTTCTCGCAGGGCAGGTCTTCCGGTGCGCCGGGCGGAACCTCGGTCTCATGACCCTGCAGGGGGACGCCCGTCCCCACGACACTTGTCGCCAGAACAGCTGGGGTTGCCTGGTACGTGCCGATCGCGGGAAATTCCGTGAAATTCGGACCGGCAAAACTCAAGGTCGCGTCGTTACCTGATGTCTGGGCCAGCATGGCGCCGGTGGGCGCAATGACCTCGCCTTCATGCATATGATCCGGATAAACCGTGAGAACGCCCGTTGCGCCTTGCACCACCGGATGCGAGGGGACCAATACGGTCAGCGGTTGCGGGAGATCGTCGGATTGATCGTCGAAGAAGAAGACGTTGCCGACATCGGTGGCGCCCTTTTGCAGAGTATCTACGCGCGTGCCGCCGCCCCCCGGCCAATTGCCGACCCAAAGCGGCGGAAGCCCCGAACTCGGGTCGCCCATCTGGAACCATTTGCGCATGTAGCGCACCCGGGGAATAAAACCCGACATACCCGCACCCAAACCGTCATGATCGCCGACGGCGAATATGCCCCCACCAGCGTTCATGAACGCCGTGATCTTCGCCAATTCGCTATCGGAAAGGCGGCCTGGCTCCGCGGTCCCGGGCGCGGGAACGGGACCAATCGGGGTTCCGCCGTCGTAACCCTCGTCGCCGAACAGCCAGATCTCGTCGTAGACCGTGAGGTCGAGGCCGGGATCGTCGAAATGAAAGGGCGTAGGATTGTTCGGGTCCGGTCCTTTGAGCGTGGCGTACGGATCGGGCGTCGTATTCGTGATGTTGTCTGGGAACGTCCCGGCGGCATTGAATCCGCGGCTCGCCGTATCGACCGTAAATGTCGGCGACGCGCTATTTCGCAGGGTGTTGATCAGATGCGACAGCGTAAACCATGCGTCGGGTCCAAAAGTTGGGTCGGCTTCCGGTCCAAAAGGTGGGACCGTCGGGTCAATGGGATATGTGGTTGTGAGCGAGAAGATCCCGTCAACAACGATCAAGACTCTAATATCAGACATGCTGTGCCCCCGTTTTTTGCCGGCATGTCATGGCGGATCACGGCATGCCCCGTCGCCAATCGAACGGAACCCGCTCGCGAGTCATTATTCCTTCAGCGATTCCTTCAGCGCCTCATTCCTTCAGCGCCTCATCCTTCAGCACCTCGCGATAAGTCTTCGATCTTTAATTGTACCATTTTCAGCGCCGCATTCACAAGCGCTCGTTCGCGGTCCTGGCAGCGCGAGGAGGAGATAAAGGGCGTGGTCGGTCGAGAGGGCGCCGGGTCGTCACGCACTTCTGGTGCTGCCGGTCAGGATTGAACTGACGACCTCCCCCTTACCAAGGGGGTGCTCTACCACTGAGCTACGGCAGCGGGTCGCAAAAGCGCGGCGCACGGAATATAGCGCAAAAGCGCAGCGATGCTTGCCATAGCGGGCTTGGCCGCGCAAGGTTTGGCCGCTCCAGGTGACGGCAGATCGGCATGCGCAAGGGCGGCAAAGCGGCAAGGTGGGCGGCGCGCAGCGAGCGGCTGTCGGCGGCGCTCCGCGAAAATCTCAAGCGCCGTAAGGCGCAGGCGCGCCGCCGTGCTACCGCCCCCTCTGCCGAACAGACAGCGGCGGATGCCGCCGCCGACGCCGACCGAAACGACAGCGCCGCCGGGCCGCAGCCGCCAACTCCCGACTTTCGCCGCAATCGAAGCAACGACTAGGCTGTCTCGCGCGTTGCAACGCGTGAGCAAAAGGGGTGACAATGGATCGTATTCGCATCGTCGGCGGCCGCCGTCTCGAAGGCACCATTCCGATCTCGGGGGCCAAGAACGCGACCCTGCCGCTGATGATTGCCAGCCTCCTGACCAAGGACACGTTGATCCTCGACAACGTGCCGCGGCTCGCCGACGTGAGCCTGTTGCAGCGCATCCTCGGCAATCACGGCGTCGACATCATGGTCGGCGGCAAGCGGCCCGGCGGCAAGCTCGACGACGGCCAGACCCTGCACATCTCGGCCGCCAATATCGTCGACACCACCGCGCCCTATGAACTCGTCTCGAAGATGCGGGCGAGCTTTTGGGTGCTGGCGCCGCTGCTGGCGCGCATCGGCGAGGCGCGGGTATCGATGCCGGGCGGCTGCGCCATCGGCACGCGGCCGGTCGACCTCCTGATCATGGCGATGCAGCGGCTCGGCGCGCAGATCGAGATCGACGGCGGCTACGTGGTAGCGCGCGCGCCGCGCGGGCTGAAAGGTGCCGAGATCGTTTTTCCCAAGGTCACGGTCGGCGGCACCCACACGGCGATCATGGCGGCCACGCTCGCCGACGGCTCCACATTGATCGAGAACGCCGCGCGCGAGCCGGAAATCGCCGATGTCGCGCTGTGTCTCAACAAGATGGGCGCGCGGATTTCCGGCGCCGGAACACGGCGCATCGTGGTCGACGGCGTCGGCAAGCTTTCCGGCGCGCGCCATGCCGTGCTGCCCGACCGCATCGAGACCGGCACCTATGCGATGGCGGTGGCGATGGCCGGCGGCGACGTGTTTCTCCAGAACACCCGCGCCGACCTGTTGCAGGCCGCGCTCGACGTGCTGACGCGCACCGGCGCCGCGGTGACGCCGACCAATCAGGGCATCCGCATCGCCCGCAACGGCGCCGATTTGCGGCCGGTGGACGTGACCACCGCGCCGTTCCCCGAATTTCCCACCGACCTGCAGGCGCAGCTGATGGCGCTGATGACGCGGGCGCGCGGCACCTCGCAGATCGTCGAGACCATCTTCGAGAACCGCTTCATGCACGTGCAGGAATTGGCGCGGCTCGGCGCCCGCATCCAGCTCCATGGCGAACGCGCCACCATCGAAGGCGTCGAACGGCTCACGGGCGCGCCGGTCATGGCGACCGATTTGCGCGCCTCGGTGTCGCTCGTCATCGCCGCGCTCGCCGCCGAAGGCGAGACGCTCGTCAACCGCGTCTATCACCTCGACCGCGGCTTCGAGCGGCTCGAAGAAAAGCTCGGCCGCTGCGGCGCCGCGATCGAGCGGCTGTCGGGGTAGCAACAGATGACAGCCCGCTCGTCCCCGCGAAAGCGGGGACCCAGCTCTTTGCAGCTTCTGGATTCCCGCTTGCGCGGGAATGAGCGGAAAATGGTGCGGTGCCGCTTCAATCCGCTCGTCCCCGCGAAAGCGGCGACCCGGCTCTTTGCAGCCTCTGGATTTCCGCTTGCGCGGGAATGAGCGGAATTCAGGCGCGGGCGCTTCGCACGCTCACGCCGCCAGCTCGCGCATGATGCGAAAGAGCCGCGACTGGCCTTCGAAGCCTCGTGGGCTGTCCTGCCTTGGACCCTTTGCTATCATCGCCGTTGGACGCAGTGGAGTAAACCGCAACGCGCAAGGAGCTTAAACGATGACAGCGAAGAAGATCACGCGCGACGACCTGCGCGCCGCGGCGGAGAAATACAAGAACTGGGGCAAATGGGGGCCGCACGACGAGATCGGCACGCTCAATTACACCAGCGCCGAGGATATCGTCGCCGCGGCGCGGCTGGTCAAAAAAGGCAAGGTGATCTCGCTGGCGCTCAATTTCGACAATAGCGGCC
The DNA here is from genome assembly GCA_030036975.1 of Xanthobacteraceae bacterium. Taxonomy (GTDB): domain Bacteria; phylum Pseudomonadota; class Alphaproteobacteria; order Rhizobiales; family Xanthobacteraceae; genus BOG-931. The sequence goes on from JASHSE010000185.1 coordinate 6,475, forward strand.
CGCAGGGCGGCAAGACCAATTATCCGGCGCTTGGCCGCATCAACCCGCT
>JASHSE010000186.1 GCA_030036975.1 Xanthobacteraceae bacterium
GGAAGCCCACGAAGCGATCCGGCCGACCGACCTCTCGCGCCGGCCGCGCGACGTCAAGCGTCACCTCGATGCCGATCAGGCCAAGCTTTACGAACTGATCTGGCTGCGCACGGTGGCGAGCCAAATGGAGTCGGCCGAGCTCGAGCGCACCACCGCCGACATCGCCGCCAAGGTCGCCGCCCGCCTGCTCGAGCTGCGCTCAACCGGCACGGTGATCAAGTTCGACGGCTTCCTCACGCTCTATCAGGAAGGCCGTGACGAGGATCCGGAGGATGAGGATTCGCACCGTCTGCCGGAAATGAGCGCAGGCGAGCGGCTCACCAAGCGCGCCATCACGGCCGATCAGCATTTTACCGAGCCGCCGCCGCGCTATTCCGAAGCGTCGCTGGTCAAGCGCCTCGAAGAACTCGGCATCGGCCGGCCCTCGACCTACGCGTCGATCCTGCAGCTCCTTACGGACCGCAAATACGTCCGGCTCGACAAGCGCCGGCTTTATCCCGAGGACCGCGGCCGCATCGTCGTGGCGTTCCTGGAAAGCTTTTTTGCCAAATACGTCGAGTACGACTTTACCGCCGGCCTCGAAGAGCAGCTCGATCTCATCTCCAACAATGAAATTGCCTGGCGCGAGGTGCTGCGCGATTTCTGGCGCGATTTCATCGGCTCGGTCGACGACATCAAGGACTTGAAAATCTCCGCAGTCATCGATGCGCTGGATGCGCTCTTGGCGCCGCATCTGTTTCCGCCGCGCGCCGACGGCGGCGATCCGCGGCAGTGTCCGAATTGCTCCGGCGGCCGGCTGACGCTGAAACTTTCCAAATACGGCGCCTTCATCGGCTGCTCGAACTATCCGGAATGCCGCTACACCAGGCCGCTGTCGGCGGCCGGCGACGGCGCGGCCGAGATCGGCACGAAAGTGCTCGGCGTCGACCCGGAGAGCGAGCTCGAAGTGACGCTGCGCAGCGGCCGTTTCGGTCCCTACGTGCAACTTGGCGAGGGCGTAGACGGCGAAAAACCGAAGCGCGCCGGTCTGCCGAAGGGCACGTCACCCGAAGACGTCGACCTGAAAAAGGCGCTGGCGCTGTTGTCGCTGCCGCGCGAAGTCGGCCGCCATCCCGAGGACGGCGAGCCGATCCGCGCCGGCATCGGCCGCTTTGGGCCTTACGTGCAGCACGGCAAGATTTACGCCAATCTCGAATCCGCCGACGAGGTGTTCACGATCGGGCTCAATCGCGCGGTGACGTTGCTCGCCGAAAAAGTAGCGCGCGGCCCGCGCTCCCGTCGCTTCGGCGCTGATCCCGGTCGCCCGCTCGGCGAGCATCCAACCAAAGGGGGACCGATCGTTGCCAGGAACGGCCGCTACGGCCCCTATGTCAGCCACGCCGGCGTCAATGCCACCTTGCCGCGCGATAAGACGCCGGAGACGGTCACGCTCGATGAGGCGGTCGCGCTCCTCGACGCGCGTGCCGAGCGCGGCGCCGCCCCTCCGCGCGAGCGGCGGCGCCAGAGCGCACGCCCTGCATCCACAACGGCGCGGCCGAGCACCCGGCCCACCGCCAAGGCAAAAGCCGATGCACCGAAGAGGCCCGCGGCAGCCGGCAACAAAAAATCGGCACGCAGGACGACGCAAGCTGCCGAATAATTTGCACCCATATCGTTCGCGCCGCCAAAGTTCACGGCGATGAGCGCCGCGCGCAGGGCTCGGCCGGCGGGCGGGGCAAAGCGCGCCCTGCCCTCGCGCGACGAGCTGCTCGCGTTCGTCCGTGACAAGAGCGGCAAAGTCGGCACCCGCGAGATTGCCCGCGCCTTCGGCACCAAGAACGCCGATCGCGCCGCGCTCAAGCGCATGCTGCGCGAGCTCGCTGACGAAGGCCACATCGAGCGCCGCCGCAAGAAACTGCACCGCGCCGGGACGCTGCCTGCGGTCGTGGTTGCCGACGTCACCGGCCGCGACGGCGACGGCGAGTTTTTGGCGCGGCCGACCGAATGGGACGAAGAAGCCCACGGCGCGGCGCCGGTCATCCGCATCATCGTGCCGCGCCGCGTCCGGCCCGGCGAAGCCGCCGGCGTCGGCGACCGCGCGCTTATCCGCATCGAGCGCGCCGGCGCGGAGGAGACCACCGGGCGGGTCATCAAACTCATCGACCGCGCCAAGCATCGCGTGCTCGGCATCTTTCGCGGCCTGCCAAACGGCGGCGGCCGGCTCGTGCCGATCGACAAGAAACAGCTCGGCCGCGAACTGGCGATTCCCCTCGGCGCAACGGCTTCGGCAGTAGACGGCGATCTCGTCTCCGTCGAGGTCGTGCGCCAAGGACGAGTCGGTCTGCCGTCCGGCTCCGTCGTCGAGCGGCTCGGCTCGATCAAGAGCGAGCGGGCGGTTAGCCTGATCGCCATCCACGCCCACGGCATCCCGCAGGAATTTTCACGCGCGGCGCTTGCCGAAACTGCGGCGGCGCGGCCGGCTACGCTCGCCGGGCGTGAGGATTGGCGCGCCGTACCGTTCATCACCATCGATCCGCCCGACGCCAAGGACCACGACGACGCCGTGCATGCGGCGTCCGATGCCGATCAGCGCAACCCGGGCGGCCACGTCGTGTGCGTCGCCATTGCCGACGTGGCGCAGTACGTGCGGGCCGGCTCGGCGCTCGACCGCGCCGCCGCCGAACGCGGCAACTCGGTGTATTTTCCCGACCGCGTCGTGCCGATGCTGCCCGAGCGCATCTCCAATGACCTATGCTCGCTGCGTCCGAGCGAGGACCGCCCGGCGCTTGCGGTGCGCATGATCGTCGGTGCCGACGGCCGCAAGCGTGCCCACAGCTTTCACCGCGTGCTGATCCGTTCGGCGGCACGCCTGCACTATGAACAGGCGCAGCTCGCGGTGTCCGGCCGCACCGACGAGATCACCGAGCCGATCGCGCGAGCCGTGATCGAGC
>JASHSE010000187.1 GCA_030036975.1 Xanthobacteraceae bacterium
AGCATCTCAACGGGCACTCCGAACCTTTGACGCAGTAAGACTAAGCCTTCTGCGGCGACCAACGATAGGCTTTGGCGCAGGCGCCGCCCATCAGCATCGCTCGCTCGCCCTCGCTCAGGCGGTCGGTCTTAAGGAACGGCTCGACCGCCTGCTCATAGTTGACGACAGCGTATGCGCGCGTCCAGTCCGTGCCCCACAGGCAGCGCTCGAGACTCCAGGCATCGAATACGCGGGCGAGCGGGTCCCAGATGTCCGGGAACGGATACGGCTCATGCGACAGCGTACAGGCGCCGCTCACCTTGATCACCAGGTTCTGGCGCCTGGCAAGGTCCAAAACCCTCGGCAGGTCGGCCCACGGCTGCGGCGGGGCCGGCGGCGTGCGCGGTTGCCGGATAGCCAGATGATCGATGATGAAGCGCGTATCGGGATGGCGGTCGATCAAGGCCGCGCCGGCGTCCACATTGCCCCAGCACAAGATGTTGACCGGCAGGTCGTTCTTTGCAGCCTCGCGCGCGATGCGGTTGAGCCCCGGGTGAGTCGGCTCGCGGTCGCGGCCCGGCTCCTTCGTCATCATGATGCGGACGCCGACCGCGCCCGGTGTCCGTTTCCACTCGGCGATGACGTCGCCCACCGCCGGATCGTCCGGATCGACCGGCTTGACGATGGCGAACCGGCCGGGATGGGCGCGTTGCACTTCGACCGCATAGCTCGCGTCATAGCGGTACATGGAAAAAGCGGAGATGAAGATCGCGCCGTCGACCCCGACCTTGTCCATCGCCGCCACCATCTCGTCGCCGGTGACGTGAGCGGGCCAGTTCGGCACGTTGTGCCAGGGCCGTTTCGGCGTGTTCGCCTCATAAGCGTGGACTTGGGAATCGATGATCGTCATCGGGGCAGCTCCTCAATTTCGAAAAACGCATTCGCTATCGCAACAGGTCGCGTCGGCCTTGTCCAGGGACCTCTTGCCGAACGCCGAACGTTGGGCCACCGTTTGCCTGCGCAGTCGAATTGGGGAGGAGGATAGCCGATGGCCCGCATAGCGATCCTGGACCGCGGCGACATGAGCGCCGAACAAGGGCGCGTTTACGATGCAGCCAGGCAATCCAGCGGCATCGTCGGCGGGCCGTACTATGCCTATATCCGCTTGCCCAAATTGTTCGAGGCTTGCCAAAATCTGCGCGCCTCGCTGGCGGCGGGCCCATTGTCTGCGCGCGAAAATCAGATCGTGAATCTTGTCGTCGCGCGGCATTGGAATGCGCGATATCCCTGGTTCGCGCAGGTTCGGCGCTCGCTCGCAATCGGCATCGAGCAGACGGTCATCGACGCGGTCAACGCACACCGCGATCCGGCCTTGGCCGATGTACGCGAACAAACCTGCTGGACGGTGGCGCGCGAACTGCTCGCCGACAAGGGCCTTAGTGATGAAACCTACGCCGCCGGGGAGAAGACGATGGGCTTGGAGAGTCTGGTCGCATTGGTGGCTTCGATTGGCAGCTTTTCGATGACCTGCATGACCGCCAACGCGTTCGGCATTGATCCGCCTGCTGCCAACCCGACGCCGCTGGCGACGTAGCGCCGGTTCGCAATTCCCGCGAAATTCTCATCAAGCTCGGACCGTAAGACTTCTTGGGGAGATGGCAATGCAAACCCGCAGGTCTGTCGCGTTTGGTCTCGTGGCCGCGACGCTGGCAAGCGCCGCTGCGCGAACAGCCGGCGCGCAAACCGCCCAGGCTTGGCCGGTGCGGCCGGTGAAGCTCATCGTCGGCTTCGCGCCGGCCGGCCCGACCGATCTGGTCGCGCGTCTGCTCGCGCAGAGCCTGAGCCAGCAAACCGGCAAGAATTTCTTCGTCGAAAACGTCGCCGGCGCCGGCGGCAATATCGGCACCGTACGGGCGGCGCATTCGGCGCCGGACGGCTACACGTTTTTGGTGACCGGCGGCAACATCACCAACAATCAGTATCTGTTCGCCAACCCCGGCTACGATCCGCTCAAGGATTTTGACGCGGTGACGCTCGCCGCCGCGACGCCGGTGGTGCTCGCCATCAATCCGTCAGTGCCGGCGCACAGTGTCAAGGAGCTGGTGGCCTGGATCCGCGCCAATCCGGGCAAGGAGAGTTACGCTTCGCCTGGCACCGGCACACCGCCGCAACTCGTCGGCGCCCTGTTTCAGCATGAATTGAAGCTCGACCTCGTGCATGTGCCGTTCGACGGCGGCGGCACAGCCGTGCAGGCGACCGTCGGCGGCCACACGCCGATTTCGTTTGGCGCCATGGCGCCGGCCGTGCCGCTGATCAAGGCCGGGCAATTGCGCGCACTGGCGGTCACCGGAAAGGAGCGCTCGCCGACGCTGCCCGAAATCCCGACCATGGCCGAGGCCGGCTTCCCCGAAGTCGAGGGTTTTACCTGGACCGCCGTGGTGGCACCGGCCGGCACGCCCACGGAGATCATTGTGAAGCTGCACGATATGATCGTCGGCGCGCTCGCGCAGCCCGACGTCAAGGCCAAGCTCGCGGCCATGGCCTATGTGCCGATCGGCTCCTCGCCGCAGGACTGCGCCGCCTTCTTCAAGTCCGAGCTGGCCAAGTGGGGCAAAGTGATCGAGCAGGCGGGACTGAAGCCGGAGTGAGCGCTAGGAATAACGATACCGATCCACTTCGAGTGGAAGTCGACAAAGCTTCGTTGTCCGCGCACGCATAAATTCTTCATATAAAATCCAACTCGTACATTTTGGCGGCCGTTTCGTATCTTTTGCGTATAGTTTCGTTCATGTTTACGCGCGCGCGTTCATTTTTTACGGCTTCGCGTCTCTGCTTGTCTGTTTTCTTCAAGTTAATAATGCAAAGCTGACGGCGAGGTCCTCGGGGGCGAGAACGCTCAAGCCGCACGCACACACTGGAGGAAAAAATGAACAAGACGCGTGCAATCATTGCCTATGGCTTAAGCGTGCTGGCGCTTGGCCTCGTGCTCGCTGTGCCGGGCGCGGCGTGGGCGGCTAAACACCATCATCATCACGCGCGGGTGCAGCAGGCGGCTCAGCCGGCATCGCAACCCTGCACGATCCACTTCCAAACGGCCTGCTCTGGTATGTGAGCTTTGGGGCGAAGCGCGGACGCGGCGGACGCGGCCACGTTCGCGCTCGCACTGCCGAGGTCTGGCTCGTTGGGAACCATGTGGGCTGGCGGCGTTGTCGTACGGCTCGACGCTAACCGGCCTTGATCCCCGCGAACTTTATGACTTTGGCCCGCCGGCCACCGGCGCGAAGTCGCGCAGGAGTAGGGCAGGCGCTCGCGCGGCAGCGGCATGGCGTTACCTCCGGGTCGGCGCCTTCCTACGCGCCAGGCTGCACTTGATCCAGCCGATCCAGCAATTGACGCCAGCGCTGCAACGTTTGCGCCCGGCTGAACCGCGCATCCAATAAATGCCGCGCCCGTGCGCCCATCTGCACGACGGTGTCCGGCTCATGGACGAGCCGCTGCAGGACGCCGACCAGAGCGTCGGCATCGCCCGGCTTGACGACGAAGCCGCAACTTTGCGCCGTTACCAGCCGGCCCAGCTCGCCGTCCGGGTCGCCGATCATCACGATCGGCCGGCCGGCGGCGGCGATGCCGTAAAATTTGCTCGGCACGATCAAGCCTTCGAGCTTGGGATTGAGCGAGACCCAGTGCGCGTCGCACACGCCGAGCGATTGCGGTAACGCTTGCTGTGGCTGATACGGCATGAAGCGGAACGCGCCGGCCAAGCCTTGGCGTTCGACGGCGCTGCGCAACGCTTCATATCGCTTGCCGCCGCCGATCATCAGAAAAACGAAACGGCAATCGGCGCGCAGCCGCGCAGCCGCGCCGAGCACGGCCTCGAATTCATGAACCCGGCCCAGATTGCCGGAATAGCCAAAGACAAATTTATCCTGAAGGCCCCATGCCTGGCGCAGCGGATTGTCCAAGCGCGCAACCGGCTTCACGTCCACATCGTTGCACCAGTTCGGGATGACGTGAATGCGCGCCGGCGCAACGCCGAGCGCGGCGAGTTTTTCGCCCATCAGTTCGCCGACAACGACGTTTGCTTCGGCCGCCCGCAACGAACGGTCGCGCCGGTGCGCGAGCTGCTGCGCCAAAAACGGTCCGCGGATGAACGGCACGTCGAGCGCGACCGCGACTTCCGGATAAAGGTCTTGCAGCCAGTTGATCAGGCCGGCGCCGCGGCGGCGTGCCGCCGCCATGACCGGCAACGACAGCAGCGGCGGATCGGTCTTGGCGACCAACAGGTCACCCGGCCGGGCGAGGGCGATGAGGCACCGCCGCGCCGAGCGGTAGAACGTCAGATAATCAAACGAGCGGCCGACCAGGCTGCCGCGGCCGAACCGGCTGGACGGCACGCGATGCACCTTGACGCCGTTGACGGTTTCGAACTTCGGCAACGACGCCCTCGGCGCATCGTAGATCTGGGCGCTGGTGACGATGTGGCTCTCTCTTCCGGTCGCAGCCAAATAGAAGGCGAGATCGGCAAGGATTTGGCTCGTCGCCGAATGGTCCGGGAAAAAGAAGCGGTTGACGAAAATCAGGCGCCGCATGCGGCCCCACCTAACCCTCACCCGCTCGCGTGTGAGGGAACATCAATTAACCCTCCTTCGCTTGCGGCGAAGGGAAGGGAGCGGGTGCGCCGAATTGTTGTTGCTTGATCAGCGGCCTGATCTCTTCGCTGCGCAGCAGCTCATCGAAATAAGCGATGGTGCGCTTGAGCCCTTCCTGCAGCTTCGTCTGCGGCTTCCAGCCGAGCAGTTTCCGGGCTTGCGCAATATCCGGGCTGCGCTGCCGCGGATCGTCCTGCGGCAGCGGCCGATGCACGATGCGCGCGCGCGAGCCAGTGAGCTCGATCACCGCGGTCGCCAGATCGACAATGGTGAACTCCTGCGGATTGCCGATGTTGATCGGCCCGGTCACCTCGGCGGCGGTGTCCATCAGCCGCAGCAACCCGTCGATCATGTCGTCGACGTAGCAGAACGAGCGGGTCTGCAAGCCGTCGCCGAACACGGTGATGTCGCGGCCGAGCAGCGCCTGGACGATGAAATTCGACACCACGCGGCCGTCGTTGGGATGCATGCGCGGGCCGTAGGTGTTGAAGATGCGCGCCACCTTGATGCGCAGATTGTGCTGGCGCCGGTAATCGAAGAACAGCGTCTCGGCGCAGCGTTTGCCCTCGTCGTAGCAGGAGCGCGGCCCGATCGGATTGACGTTGCCCCAATAGTTCTCGACTTGCGGATGGACTGCCGGATCGCCGTACACTTCGGAGGTCGAAGCCTGCAGAATTTTGGCGCGCAGGCGCTTGGCGAGGCCCAGCATGTTGATGGCGCCGTGCACGCTGGTCTTGGTGGTCTGCACCGGATCGTGCTGATAGTGCACCGGCGAGGCCGGGCAGGCGAGATTGAAGATCTGATCGACCTCGACATAGAGCGGAAACGTCACGTCGTGGCGCAACAGCTCGAAGCGGCGGTCATCAAGTAGCGCCTCGACGTTGCGCCGCGTGCCGGTGAAGAAATTGTCGAGACAGATGACGGTAGCGCCGCTCTGGAGCAGCCGCTCACAAAGGTGCGAGCCCAAAAATCCGGCGCCACCGGTCACCAGCACGCGAGTTTCGAGATGCATGGGCGGCGACTCCTAAGAACAAGCCTGGGCGTGGTGATTTCAGACTAGCACGCCGCCGGCAAGCGCTGCAGCCAGTAATGGCCCAGGACCAAAACGTCCATGTTGGTGCGCAGGAAGCAATCGAGTGCTTGCTCCGGCCGGCACACCAAGGGCTCGTTCTCGTTGAACGAGGTGTTGAGCACCATGGGCACCCCGGTCAGCTTGCAGAATGCTGCGATCAAGGCATGGAAGCGCGGATTGGCGGCGCGCGCGACGGTCTGCAGCCGGCCGGTGCCGTCGACGTGAGTCACCGCCGGTATCTTGTCGCGGCGCTCCGGGCGGACGGCCACGACTTCGAGCATGAACGGCGCATCGACGTCGCGCTCGAACCAGTCGGCCACGGCCTCGCGCAGCACTGACGGCGCGAACGGCCGGAACGATTCGCGGCGCTTGATCTTGGCGTTGAGCGTTTCTCTGATGTCGGCGCGGCGCGGATCGGCGAGGATCGAGCGACTGCCGAGCGCACGCGGGCCCCATTCCATGCGGCCGGCAAACCAGCCGACCACGAGCCCGTCGGCAATGGCGCGCGCCGCGGCGTCGATCAGCTCGGCATCGTCATCGAAGCGCCGCCGCGTGCAGCCTTGGGCGGCAATCGTGTCGCGTCGCTCCTCCAGTATCGCGCCAAGCGCGGCGTCGGCAAACGACGGCCCCCAAAAAGCATGGGTCATGGCCGTGGCGCGCGGGCCGTTGCGATGCCACACCGCATAGGCCGCGCCGAGCGCGCCGCCGGCATCGCCGGCGGCCGGCTGCACATAGAGTTGCCTGAAACCGGTGCGATCCAAAATCTTGCCGTTGGCGACCGAGTTGTAGGCGCAGCCGCCGGCGAGCGCGAGCGCGGCATGGCCGTAGCGCCGCTGCAAGCTCTGCAGCAGATGAAAAAATGCATCCTCGTAGACCGCCTGGGTCGCCCAGGCGAGATCGCGATGGTGCTCCTCGATCGGGCCATCGGGCGCGCGCGGCGGCCCGAGCGCATCGACCAGCGCCGGCGAATACAGCGGGCCGAATACCGGCGCGCCGCCCGGCCATTCGTAGCTGATGTCGTCGGTGTGATGGCGAAAATATTTCAGGTCGAGGGCAAAGCCGCCGTCGTCGCGCAACGTCAAAAGCCGTTGCACTGCGGCGCGCCGCGCCGGCCCGCCATAGGCGGCCAGCCCCATCAGCTTGTATTCGTCGCCGTAGTTCGGAAAGCCGAGATATTGCGTCATCGCCTGGTAGAAAACGCCGAGCGAATGGGGAAACAGAGTGCGGCCGTCGAGCGACAGCGCCGTGCCGGCGGCGGCGCCCCAGGCGGCGCTGGCGAAATCGCCAAAGCCGTCGACCGACACCGCGACGGCTTCCGCAAACGGCGAGGCATAGAATGCCGAAGCCAGATGCGCGCGATGATGCTCGACATGCGCGATGCTGCCGGCAAACGGCCGGCCGGGCAGGGCGGCGAGGTCGTCGGCGATGCGCACCATTTGCTTGCGGTTTTTCAGCTTGGCGGCAAGCAGACGCGGGCTCGGCCGGCCGGCCAGCACATAGCCGAGCTTGCGGAAAAAATTGGCCCGCGCGCTGCGGTTGACCGCCACATGGGTCACGTCGCCGAGATCGAGCTTCGCTTCCTGCAGACAATAGGCAATGGCCTGCGCCGGAAAGCCGGCCCAATGCTTGACCCGGCGAAACCGCTCCTCCTCGGCCGCAGCCACAAGCTCGCCGCCGCGGAAGAGGCAAGCCGCGGCGTCGGCGTGATAGGCGTTAAGGCCCAGAATGATCAGGTCAGAGGGCATGCAAGTGCAACCATTGTTTCGGCACTTGCGTGCATCTTGCTTCCCCGATGCGGGGAAGACGACTCACATCTTGAACTTCACCACTTTCTGCCGCTGCTCGCCCAAGCCTTCGATGCCGAGCGTGACCACGTCGCCGGCTTTGAGGAATTGCGGCGGCTTCATGCCGAGCCCGACGCCGGGCGGCGTGCCGGTGATGATGACGTCGCCCGGCTCCATGCGGAAATATTGCGAGCAGCACCAGACGATGTGGCGGCAGTCGAAGATCATGGTCGAGGTATTGCCGCGCTGGCGCTTTTCGCCGTTGACGTCGAGCCACATGTCGAGGTTCTGCGGGTTCTTGATCTCGTCCTTGGTGACGAGCCACGGCCCAAGCGGGCCGAACGTTTCGCAGCCCTTGCCCTTGGTCCACTGTCCGGCGCGCTCGATCTGAAACACGCGCTCGGACACGTCGTTGGCGAGGCAATAGCCGGCGACCACGTCGAGCGCCTTGTCCTTGGTGAGATACCGGGCGCGGCTGCCGATGACGATGCCGAGCTCCACCTCCCAGTCGAGCTTGGAGGAATCCTTCGGGATCATGGTGTCGTCATGCGGGCCGCAGATGCAGGTTGCTGCCTTGTTGAAGATGACCGGCTCCGGCGGGATCGGCATGCCGGCTTCGGCGGCGTGGTCGGAGTAGTTGAGCCCGATGGCGATGAAATTGCCGACCTTGCCGACGCAAGCGCCGACCCGCGGCTTGCCTTTCACCAGCGGCAGTTTTTCGGGATTGAGCTTGCGCAGCTTGCTAAGGCCTTTGGGGGCCAAAACCTCGCCGGCGATGTCGGGGACGATCTTGGACAGGTCGCGGATGCGGCCCTGGGCGTCGAGCATGCCGGGCTTTTCACGGCCGGGCGGGCCGTAGCGAAGGAGTTTCATGGAGTTGTCCCCTGATCGAAGTTGGCGCGGCAGCACTATGCGGGCGCCAACGGTCGGCGGCAAGCGCGCTTTTCGGGGATGCCTTCAGTCAGTATCCGATAATACCGAAAGGATGTCGCGCGCACCGTGGATCACACGCGAGATCAACACGCGGCGCGGCAGGTTTCGGTAAATGATGACGTAGTTACGATAGGGCAGGATGTGCGCATCTTTCCCTAGCTCAGGAAACCTGCGGGCGGATTCAGGGAAATCGCCGAGCAGTCGGCAACGCTCTCGTATTTCCTGCACAAAAGATCGCGCACGCATCGGATTGTCGGTGGAAATGTAGTCGGCGATGGCCTCGAGATCGCGAACGGCTTGCGGCCTAAACGAGACCGGTTTCACCTTTTCCGCCCTGCGGCCATCCGCTCGTACTTGGTCTCCAGGCGGTCGAATACTTCATGCGCAGGAACAGGAGCGCCGCTCTCCTCGCCTTGCCTGAATGCCTCGCGCAGCACTGCGATCTTGGCTTTGCGCCACTGCTCGCGATCCTGCAAGAGCCGGAGCCCTTCTCGGACGACCTCGCTCTTCGAATTATAACGGCCACTTTTGACGAGCTTTTCGACAAAACGTTCGAATGCGCTGCCGAGGGCATAGCTGGCGGGCATAGGTCCTGTTCCTCCGGCCTATATATAAATATGATATGGCTGGCTTGATAATTATTATCAAGTCGTCAAAACGCGCCGGGGAATGCGCCACCGTCGATCAGAATGTTCTGGCCGGTCATATAGCCGGCCTGGGCCGAGCACAGAAAGGCGCAAGCTTGGCCGAGCTCGTCGGGGTTGCCGATGCGGCGCGCCGGCACCGCGTCGACGCGTTCCTTGAGCGCGGCCTCGTAGCTGATGCCGCGTTTCTTCACCGTCGCCTCGACGTTGGAGCGGAAGCGGTCGGTTTCGAAAATCCCCGGCAGCACGAAATTGATGGTGACGTTGGCGGCGGCGACCGAACGGGCGATTCCGGCCAAAAACGCGGTCAGGCCGGCGCGCGCGCCCGAGGACAGATCGAGTCCGGCGATGGGCGCCTTCACCGAGCCCGAGGTGATGTTGACAATCCGCCCGAATTTTCTCGCCACCATCGGGTCGATGACCTTCTGAATCAGCTCCACCGCCACAATCATGTTGGCGATGACGCCGTCGATCATCTTTTGCCGGTCGAGCTCGCGAAAATCGCGAAACGGCGGGCCGGCATTATTGTTGACCAGGATATCGGGCTGCGGGCAGGCAGCGAGCAGCGCCTTCGGGCCGTCGGCCGTGGCGACATCGGCAGCGACCGGCGTGATTTTCGCACCGGTGGCCTTGCGCAACTCCTCGGCCGTAGCGGCAAGCCGGTCGCGGTCGCGGCCGTTGATGACGACCTCGCAGCCGGCCTCGGCCAAAGCCTTGGCGCAGGCGAGGCCGAGCCCGCGGCTCGAGGCGCACACGATGGCCTTGCGGCCGGCAATTCCAAGGTCCATCCCAAATCTCTCCCGGCCCTGGCGGGATGCCGACGCGACAGCGCGGCATTGTGCCTGTATGTCCTGTTCTCGTTACTGGGCCGTCGCAAGTCAACGGCCGAAAAAGGACGAAAAATTGGGCCGGACCTGCGCACCATGCCGCCGCTCCCCGACTTGTCGTTCACGCAGCTCGCCCTGATCGCCGGCCTCGCCGCGTTTTCCGCCGTGGCGGGTGGGGTGGCCGGCTACGGCACCGGCGCGCTGATGCCGCTCGTTCTGGTGCCGCTGGTCGGCGCCGCGCCCGTGGTGCCGATCATCGCCATCTCGGCGCTGTTCACCAATTCGGCGCGCACCGTTGCCTTCCGCGAAAAACTCGAGCCGCGCCGCGCCGTCATTGCGCTCGTCGCCGCGCTGCCGACCTGCGTGCTCGGCGCCTGGCTCTATACGCTGTTGTCCGGCCGCGGCGCCGCCATCGTCATCGGCTCGACCTTGATCGCCACCGTGCCGCTGCGCCGGGTGCTCAAGCGGCGCGGCCATCGGCTCGGCGAAAAGGGCTTTGCGGTCGGCGCGCTGGTTTGGGGCATCGTGGTCGGCAGCAGCACGGGAGCAGGGATCGTCCTGCTGTCGCTCTTGATGGCGACCGGGCTCGAAGGCGCGGCCGTGATCGCGACCGACGCCATGGTGTCGATCATTATGGGGGTGATCAAGCTTTCGGTGTTCGGCTTCGCCGGCGTGGTCACGCCGCTCGTGCTCACGGTCGGACTATTGATCGGTGTGATCGGGTTTTGCAGCACCTTCCTGGCGCGGCTGCTCATCGAGCGGCTGCCGGTACACATCCACACCGCCATGCTCGATGCCGCGGTGATCGTCGGCGCCGCCGCCATGATCTTCGGCGCGCTGCGCGGCTGAGCGAACGTTTGACATTAACGAGCTTTCGTCCCGCCGCAGCCGCAGGCGGCGGGACCGGACGCAACCCGGCGCCTCGTCAGCGCCTCTTGGCGCCGCGCCTGGCCGGTTCTTCGTCCTCGTCGTCCTCCTCCTCCTTTTCGTTTTCGTCCTCGTCCTCTTCATCGCCCTCGACTTCGTCCGCTTGTTCTTCGGCGTGTTCCGTCTCCTCGCCGCCGAAGATTTCGACGGCGGTCAGCGCCACCGTCGGGATCGATTGCCGGAACAATTCGCCATCGTCGCTGACCCATAAGCAGTCGACGTCCTCGTCGCCGACCGACACCACCGTCATGGAATGACCGCCGGATTTGAGCATCACCACATCGCCAGGTTCGAATGCCACCGGATCCTCCTCTTGTTCCGAGATTGCACGAGCGAATCCTAGAGAAGCCTTGTGACGATTGTTCGTCGCCGAACGCGGCGCGGCCGTTCGTGGCATTCGTGAACGTCGCCCGCGGCGTCCGCCGGCCGGACGAAGCTTTGTTACGGCCACTTCACCACGGGCGGCAATGATGACAGGATCGAGTCGACATTGCCGCCGGTGCGCAGGCCGAAAATAGTGCCGCGGTCGTACAGCAGGTTGAACTCGACGTAGCGGCCGCGGCGAATAAGCTGCTCGTCGCGCTCGGCCGTGCTCCACGGCGTCGCAAAATTTCTGCGCACCAGCTCGGGATAGACGTGCAGAAAGGCGAGGCCGACGTCCCTCGTGAACGCGAACGTCTCGTCCCAACCGGTTTCCAGATAATCGTAAAAAATGCCGCCGATGCCGCGCATCTCGCCGCGGTGCTTTAGAAAAAAATATTCGTCGCACCATTTTTTGAATTTGTCGTACGGCGCGACCGCGGCGTGTGCGTCGCAGGCCGACTGCATGGCGGCATGAAACGCCACGGTATCGGGATCGTCCTGGGTACGGTGGTGTGCGAGCACCGGCGTAAGGTCGGCGCCGCCGCCGAACCATGATTTGGTGGTGACGACGAAGCGCGTGTTCATGTGCGCCGCCGCCACGTGCGGATTGTGCGGATGGGCGATCAGCGAAATGCCGGTGGCGAAGAAGCGCGGGTCGGCGGCGGCGCCCGGAATGTCGTTGCGGAATTCCGGCGCAAATTCGCCGAACACGGTCGACACGTGCACGCCGACTTTTTCGAAGACGCGGCCCGACATCATCGCCATGGAGCCGCCGCCGCCCGGCACGCCGCCAGGGTCGGTGCGCCGCCACGGCGTATGGACGAAGCGGCCGGCGGGCCGGTCCGACAAAGGCGCACTCGCGGCAAGCGCATCCTCGACCGCCTCGAGCGCCGCGACCAAACGGTCGCGCAGCGTTTCGAACCACAGCCGGGCGTGCTCCTTGCGTTCGCTCATCGGGTCGGCGGCCATGATCGCCTTGTACCGGCTGCGGCCGAGGCGGCATAGAGGCCGAGCCGCGGCGTCGAACTCGCCCCGGGCTACCGCGTGAAGCCGCCGGTCTGCCGCAGCGCCTCGCCGACCGCCATGGCGGCCGCGACCGCGACGTTGAGCGAACGCAGTCCCGGCCGCATCGGGATGACGAGCCGGGCGTCGGCCGCAGCATGGACCTCCGGCGGCACGCCGGCCGATTCGCGGCCGAACAGCAGCACGTCGTCGGCGCGAAAGGCATGATCGAGATAGGACTTCGTTGCCGTAGTGGTGAAAAGCACGAGGCGGCAGCCCTGCGCCTTGCGCCAGGTCTCGAACGCCGGCCACGAGGCGTGGCGGACGAGCGCGACCGCATCGAGGTAGTCCATCCCGGCGCGGCGAAAGGCGCGGTCGGACATGGGAAAAGCGGCCGGCGCGATGAGATGCGCCTCGATGCCGAGGCAGGCGGCAAGCCGCAGCATGGTCCCGGTGTTCTGCGGGATGTCGGGCTGGTAGAGGGCGATGCGCATTGCGGCGGCGCTTTGAGGCCACACTTGCGCTCGGTCGGCAAGGGTGCCAATAGAACGCCGCCGGATTGCGTCGCCACCGACCTTCCCCAGGCCGGTGCGACCGGACCATCCGCCGCGCCTCTTGAGCCTTTCTCCCGCTACGGGGGCGAGGCCAGAGAGGGAAGGGCGGCCTGCAGCGCGGGTGGTCGAACGGCAAGACGTAAAGAGGGTCGAGACGGTGACTGTCATCTCAACGGCCGAGCCGATGCGCCGCGACTTCCTTTCCGTTCGTCTGATTTCCCGCAAGGCTTAAGGTTCGATCATGAGCGGACATGCCACCTACGAGCCGCGCAGCCCATTCATGAAATGGATGGAACGGCGGCTGCCGATCGCGAGCCTCGTCTATTCGTCGTTCATCGCCTATCCGACGCCGCGCAATTTGAACTATTGGTGGACCTTCGGCGGCATTCTCGCCTTCATGCTCACGGTGCAGATCGTCACCGGAGTGGTGCTGGCGATGCATTACACGCCGGACGTCAACCTCGCCTTTAATTCCGTCGAAGCGATCATGCGCGACGTCAATTACGGCTGGCTGTTGCGCTACATTCATTCGACCGGCGCCTCGTTCTTCTTCGTCGCCGTCTACATCCACATCGCGCGCGGCATGTATTACGGCTCCTACAAGGAGCCGCGTGAGGTGCTGTGGATTCTCGGCGTGATTTTGTTCTTGTTGATGGTGGTGACCGGCTTCATGGGCTACGTGCTGCCGTGGGGCCAGATGAGCTTCTGGGCCGCGACCGTCATCACCAACCTGTTTTCGGCGATCCCGGCGGTGGGCGGCGGCATCGTCACCTGGCTGTGGGGCGGCTACGCGGTCGGCAATCCGACGCTCAATCGCTTCTACTCGCTGCACTACCTGTTGCCGTTCGTCATCGCCGGCGTGGTCGTGCTGCACATCTGGGCGCTGCACATGGTCGGCCAGAACAATCCGACCGGCGTCGAGCCGAAGACCGAGAAGGACACCGTGGCGTTCACGCCCTATGCGACAGTGAAGGATGCGTTTTTCATCGGCCTGTTCTGCATCGTGTTCGCCTGGTTTATCTTCTACATCCCGAACTATCTGATGCACTCCGACAATTACATTCCGGCCAATCCGGGCCAGACGCCCACCCACATCGTGCCGGAATGGTATTACTTGCCGTTCTACGCCATCCTGCGCGGCATTCCGAACAAGCTCCTTGGCGTCATCGCGCTGGCCAGCTCGATCATCATCCTCGCCTTCATGCCGTGGCTCGATACGTCGGCGGTGCGTTCGGCCAAATACCGGCCGCTCTATCGCCAGTTCCTGTTCATCTTCTTCGCCGTCGTGATTGGGCTCGGCTACCTCGGCTCGCAGGAGCCGGCCGGCGGCTACGTGATCGCGGCGCGGCTGTTCACGGTCTACTATTTCGCCTTCTTCCTCGTCATCCTGCCGCTGCTCGGCCTGTTCGAAAGAACCAAACCGTTGCCGAATTCGATTTCCGAATCGGTGCTGCGCAAGGGCGCGCCGATCGGCGCATCCGGGCCGCCGCCGGCCGGCGGCAGAGCGTAGTGGGAGCCGCATCATGAATTCTTGTCGCGAGATCATGACGGTATTCGTGTTGGCCGCTGCAGTGGCCGGCACGGCACTTTCCGCCCGCGCCCAGGAAGCGGAGGCGCCGCCGCTGCAGCACTGGTCGTTCGCCGGCCCGTTCGGCCAGTACGACCCCGAGCAACTGCAGCGCGGATTTAAGATCTACCGCGAGGTCTGCTCGAACTGTCACAGCCTCAAGCTCTTGTCGTTCCGCAACCTCGCCGATCCGGGCGGCCCGGGCTTCACCCAAGCGCAGGCTGCGGCTATCGCGGCAACGTTCCAGGTCACCGACGGCCCCAACGACCAGGGCCAGATGTTCCAGCGGGCCGGAAAAATTTCCGACTATTTTCCGCCACCGTTCCCCAACGATCAGGCGGCGCGCGCCGCGCTCGGCGGCGGGCTGCCGCCCGACATGTCGACGCTCGCCAAGGCGCGCGGCTACGACCGTGGTTTTCCGTGGTTCATTTTCGAGGCATTTACGGCGTACGAGGAAGGCGGGCCGGACTACATCCACGCCATCCTCAACGGCTACACCGATCCCCCGAAAGGCTTCGTGCTGCCGCCGGGCACCCAATACAACAAATATTTTCCCGGCCACGCCATCGCCATGCCCAAGCCGATCAACGACGGGCAGGTCAAATTTACCGACGGCACCCCGGAGACCGTCGATCAATATGGCCGCGACGTCGCCGCTTTCCTGATGTGGGCGTCGGAGCCTAAGCTCGACGAGCGCAAGCGCCTCGGCTTCCAGGTCATGATCTATCTGATCGTGCTGTCGGGTCTGCTCTATTTCACCAAGAAGAAGATTTGGCACGAGGTCGAGCTGCATCCCGAACTCGAACAGCCGCGCGCTCCGACCGAGTACGGGCGCTGAGCGGGTCCGTACCGGAGTACCGGCGCTGAGACTAAGCCAGATACTTGTGAAGCGCCGCGATGACGTCTTGGCGGTCGCGTTCTGCAAGATAGCCAAGGCGCTTGAGGATGATCTCATTTGGAAGCGTAAACAATTTCCAGCGAATGACGCAGGCGTGATTGAGGCCGGCGCGCCGCAAGTCGTGAATTGTGATGTCGCTTGGCCAGTTGGAGCGCGCTGCCGTTGTAATCATCGCGCAGATCGAGTGACGGTGTGATTCATTGAACTGCGTTTGCGAAAGGATAAGCGATGGTCTGCGTTTTTCGGCGGCCAGGTCGCCGAATGGAAACGGCACCACGACGATATCGCCGAACTCACAGATCACGGAACGCCGCCTCGTCCTGCGGCGAATTCCATTCGGAAAGTGTTTCGCTCACCGCTGCCAGGTAGGCGTCCGCCGTTCGTACCTCGCGAACTTCCACCGTTTCGCCTCGCCGCGATTGAAACGCCTTCCAAATTTCCTTCATAGGGCCGATCGGCTTAATCCCTGAAGTCGAGCGCCCATCGCGGCCATTTTTCATTTTCTCCCACCGGCCGACGATTCTATCGACTTCGAGTTCGATGATGTCACCCGGCGAGAGCGAAAGGATGCGTTGCTTTAACGCCTTGCTGCCCTCGATGTGGTTGGCCCATATGGCGTCATCGGTAATTGCGACATAGCCCATCGGGACGCTCTCCTATTTGCCCTGTGATTCCAAGCAACATAGGGTGGGGTGGGGGTGGGGTCAAGGGCGGCGCCTTGATCCCTGATGGTGATCAGAACGACCAGCGGTGCATCATCACGAAGCTGCCGTGGCCGACAGCGGCGATCAGCGCCGTCACCAGCATGAGCAGGAAACCGACGACGATCGCCGCCGGAATCGCGGCCAGGGCCGCTTTGATGAAAAACAGCACCAGGCGGAAGAAAGGGATGCGCAGGTCGACGATGACGAAGCGCTGACCATCGTTCATGGGGCGGTTCTCCGGTTGCGTCCGCCGCCATGGTTCGCCAGAGTGCGCCGGGCTGCAAGCGAACTTTGCCGAATGAAGGGGCGCCGATCATGATCACCGCCGCGCTGGAGAACGATCTCAAAGCCGCGATCCGCTCGATCCCGGACTACCCGAAGCCCGGCATCATGTTTCGCGATATCACCACCTTGCTCGGCAATGCGCGCGCGTTCCGCCGCGCCGTCGACGAGCTGGTGCAGCCCTGGGCCGGCGGCAAGATCGACAAGGTCGCCGGCATCGAGGCGCGCGGTTTCATTCTCGGCGGCGCCGTGGCGCACCAGGTTTCGGCCGGCTTCGTGCCGATCCGCAAGAAGGGCAAGCTGCCGTTCAAGCGGGTGAGCATCGGCTACTCGCTCGAATACGGCATCGACGAGATGGAGATGCACGAGGATGCGGTGATGCGCGGCGAGCGGGTGATCCTGGTCGACGATCTGGTCGCCACCGGCGGCACCGCCGAGGCGGCCTGCAAGCTCTTGCAGCAGATCGGCGCCAATGTGCGCGCCGCCTGCTTCATCATCGACCTGCCGGACCTCGGCGGCGCCAAGAAAATCGAGAAGCTCGGTATCCCGGTGCGCACGCTCGTCAGTTTCGAGGGCCATTAGCCGCCGCGGGGCGGCTAGGGCCCCCCGCGCCCCCGCCATGCCGGTGCGCCGGCGCGCGACAGCGATGCGGCGAGCTTACCCATCAAGAGGCGCAATTCGAGCTCGCGGAATTCGGCGAAGATGGTGCCGATCCACTCATGGATTTCGGTCGGACCGCCCGCCGTCGCCACCATGTAGGCGCTGAACGAGAAGCTC
>JASHSE010000188.1 GCA_030036975.1 Xanthobacteraceae bacterium
TCGCGGTATTGCCCAGCGAGGCGCAGCCGCCAAGCGCTGAAAGCATGAGCACGACAATGAGGCGCCCCGCGCGCGCGATGTCTGTCACGCTGGACCGAGGGGCGAGCGCCGGTTTCGGCATCAGCTGCCTCGTAGCGCCGCTCCGCCGCTCAAAAGCCGGCGCCAATACTACGGCGCGGGCCGGGCCAGCCCGCGCGCTACACAGTCGAACGGCCTTTAGCCGAAACGGGGCGCGCGGGGCGGGCCGCCTCTGCCGGCCGCCGGATTGGCCGGCTTCGCCTTCATCGGCAGCAACCCCTCGCGCTGCAAGCGCTTGCGCGCGAGCTTGCGGGCGCGGCGGATCGCCTCCGCCCGTTCCCGCGCTTTCCGTTCCGAGGGTTTTTCGTAATGACCGCGAAGCTTCATCTCGCGGAAGATACCCTCGCGCTGCATCTTTTTCTTCAGCGCCTTGAGGGCCTGATCGACGTTATTGTCACGGACGAGAACCTGCACGCGTGCTCCTCTTGCAGTGGGTTCATGAATACGGTGGCGGCATGGCGATCGCCTGCGCCGCCTTGTCGCGGCATGTAGCAGAACAGGGTTATAAAGTCCACAAGCCGCGCGGGTTCCCGTGCTCGTCGTCATTCCGGAAACCGCGCCAAGCGCGGTTGTCCGGAATCCATAATCCCAGCGCTGCGGCCGTCATCTCTACGTTCGGGGTTATGGATTCCGGGCTCCTCGCTACGCTCGGCCCCGAAATGACGAAGGTTCACTCGGCGAAGACCCGCGTCACATGCCCCATCTTGCGGCCGGGGCGCACCGCCGCCTTGCCGTAAAGATGGACGCAGGCGCCCGGGACGGACAGCCAACGGCGATAATCCGCTACCTCCTCGCCGATCAGGTTGATCATTTCCACGCGGCCGTGACGGATCGGCTTGCCCAGCGGCCAGCCGGCCACCGCCCGGATATGCTGCTCGAACTGCGAGACCGAGGCGCCGTCGAGCGTCCAATGGCCGGAATTGTGCACCCGGGGCGCGATTTCGTTGACCAGGAGCGCGCCGCCGCGCAGCACGAACAGCTCGACTGCCAGCACGCCCACATAGCCGAACTTTTGCGCGATCACCTCGGCGACGCGGCGCGCCTCCTGCGACGCGGCCTTGGACAACGCTGCCGGCACACGCGACACCTTCAAGATGTGATCGCGATGCTCGTTCTCGGTGACGTCAAAGCATTCGACATTGCCGTCCGTGCCGCGCGCCGCGACCACCGACACCTCGCGCTCGAACGGCACGTAGGCTTCCAGAATGCACGGCTGCCCGCCGACCTCGCGCCAGGCGGCTTCCGGATCGGTGCCGTTGCGGATGGTCGCTTGGCCCTTGCCGTCATAGCCGTAGCGCCGCGTCTTGAGCACCGCAGGACGGCCGATATGGGCGAGCGCCGCGGCAAGCTCGGCCGGCTGCCCGACCGCAGCAAACGCAGCGGTGCCGATGCCGAGCCCGCCGACAAAGGTCTTTTCGGCAAGCCGGTCCTGGGTGGTCGCCAGGATTTTCGGGTCGGGCAGCACCGGCACCCGTGCGGCGAGAAACGTCGCGGTCTCCGCCGGCACGTTCTCGAATTCGTAGGTCACCACATCGACGTCGGCGGCGAAACGGTCGAGCGCTTCGGTGTCGTTGTAGTCCGCGCAGGTGACCCGATGCACCACCTCGAAAGCCGGCGAATCCGGGCTCGGCGCCAAGACGTGGCACTTGAGCCCGAGCCGCGCCGCGGCGAGCGCCAGCATGCGGCCGAGCTGGCCGCCGCCCAAAATGCCGATCGTGGCCTGCGGCTCGAGCGCAGCGCCGCTCACGCCTTGAAATCCTTCGGCTCGTCGGCGACGGCCTCGGTCTGGCGCGCCCGCCAAGCCTCGAGCCGATGGCTCAGGGCGGGGTCGCTCAGCGCCAGCACGCTCGCCGCCAGCAGCGCGGCATTGATCGCGCCGGCGTGGCCGATCGCGAGCGTGCCGACCGGAATGCCGGGCGGCATCTGCACGATGGAATAGAGCGAATCGAGCCCGGCCAACGCCTTCGACTCCACCGGCACGCCGAACACCGGCAAGCTGGTCAGCGCCGCCGTCATCCCCGGCAGGTGTGCAGCGCCGCCGGCGCCGGCGATGATCACCTGAAAGCCGGCCGCCTTGGCCCCCTTGGCGAAGGCGTAGAGCCGCTCCGGGGTACGGTGCGCCGAGACGATGCGCGTTGCATAGGAAACGCCCAGCGCGTCCAGCGTTTCGGCGGCATGCTTCATGGTTTGCCAGTCGGACTGGCTGCCCATGATGATGGCGACAGATTTGGCTCCCAGCGGCGCCACGGCAAAATTCCCTGCCCGAAGGAAGCGGCGAATTATAGGGCTGCGCGTTGGTGTGGCAAGGCAGCTATAATGCGCTGCTTAATGGATCAGAGATTGGTGTCCATGCATATGAGCCAACTGCATTATCTGCCGCTGGCGCCCGGATATTTCGTCATCCTGGCCGGGTTTTTCCTGATCGTCGTCCTGCTGTTGGCGACGCTGCGTTACGCCTATCTGAGCCTCGGTGTCAGTTCGGGCACTGCTCTCCTGCTGTTACTCGCGTCGCTGGTCGGCAGCTATTTCAACATCCCGGTGGCCCAATTGCCGCCGGAGCATGTCGTTTCCAACGAGGTGCGGGAGTATTTCGGCATGTATTACGTCGTCCCGCGCGTCACCGATTGGGGCGGCACGGTCATCGCGGTGAACGTCGGCGGCGCGGTGATCCCGACGCTGATGTCGATCTATTTGTTGATCGCGCACCGCCTGTGGCTGCGCGGCGCCATCGCCACCGCGATCGTGGCGGTGGTGTTGCACTTGCTCGCCGACCCGGTGCGCGGCGTCGGCATCGCCATCCCGATTTTCTGGCCGGCCGTCATCACCGCCATCGTCTCGTTCGTCCTGGCGCCCTACGATGCGGCGCCGCTCGCCTATGTCGCCGGCAGTATGGGCACGCTGATCGGCGCCGACCTGACCAATCTGTCCCGGGTGCGCGGTCTCGGCGCGCCGGTCGCCTCGATCGGCGGTGCCGGCACGTTCGACGGCATCTTTCTCACCGGCATTCTGGCCGTGCTCTTGGCGAGCCTCTACCACCCGCGGCGCCATGCCATGCAGTCGCCGTGATGGCCTGCATGCCCCGGCGTGTCCGCAGATTTCGCCGCGCTGCGGTTCGGGCTACAATTTCGGTATCCGCGTTTTGCGCCGATCCGCCATGACCGACCGACCGACTGCCGACCGACCGACTGCCGACCGACCCACTGCCGCGCCAGTACCCGCCAAGGACCCGCGCGCTATCACCGCCTTTCACGTTCATGTCTATTACGATCCGGCCAAAACCCGCGGCCGCGCCGAGCGGCTGCGCCAGTGCGTCGCCGAACAATTTCCCCAGGCGAAGCTTGGCCGCTGGCACGACGAGCTGGTCGGGCCGCATCCGCAAGCGATGTATCAGATCGCGTTTGCGCCGGAGATGCTGGCCGAATTCATGCCCTGGCTGATGCTCAACCGCGATGGACTCACCGTGCTGCTGCATCCGGAAACCGGCGACAATTACACCGATCACAGCGCCCATGCGGCCTGGTTCGGGGCCGTGCTGCCGCTCCGGCTCGATGTGTTTGCCGGCAAGTAGGGTTTGGGAACCCGCACCCAGGCACGCCGGTTGCCCTGCAGAGGCCAACGGGCAAGTGCCATGCCGTACCAGCACAACGACCTCGATCGGCGCAACGATAAGCGGCTGCTGACCCCGCTTCTCCTCATGGCGGTCATCGTCGTCGCCGGCATTCTGATTTTCACCTACTCCGGTCATGCGTTTGCCATGAGCGGCGGGGTGATCGGCTGACCTCAAGGGCTGTCTTCGACGTCGGTCTCGGGCCGATCACGGCCGGGGGCGAGTTCGGTGTGCCATCGACCCTTCTCATCTTCGTACTCGATGGTTTCGGTCTGGCCGGGCACACGCTGCTCGCCGGCGGCACGGCGCGCCGCATGCAGGGCTTCGGCGTGGCTGGGAAAGCTTTCGGAAAACACGCCGTCGACCGTGTAGGCCCAGCCGTCTTCGTGCCGCACGACTTTATAAGTGACGTGGCTCATCGGATCACCTCGCCGGGAGCATCGCTGACCGCACCCGCAAATTTAGTGTTTGCGGCGACCAAAGCGAGAGGCCCGTCGCCGTCACCGCGCCTGGCCGTCGTCGAACTTGCGTTCGAGGATATTGCCGAGCGTGGCGTAGAAAAAGCCGTTGAGGCGGCCGACCGGATTGAGCTTGCGCATGTCGATGTAGCCGTTGGTCATGCAGCGCGGATCGACATGCATGAACACCACTTCGCCGATCACCAGCGGGTGGCGGTTCGGTCCAAGCTCGATGACCTGATGCAGCTTGCACTCGAACTGGATCGGCACCTCCGCAACCCGCGGCGGCTTGATCTTGACGCACGGGATCGGGGTTAAGCCGGTTTTGTCGAACTCGGAATCGCCTTCCGGAAAGCCGTTGGCGGAATCGACCATTTCCTTCCACACCGGTTCGGTGACGATGTTGAAGCAGAACTCGCCGGTCTGCCGCACGTTCTTCAGCGTGTGCTTCTCGCTGCCGTCGGGATTGCGCGCGATGGTGAGTGAGATCATCGGCGGCACGACGCAGACCACGGTGAAGAAGCTGAACGGCGCCAAATTGGTGCGGCCATTGCCGTCCACGGTCGAGGCCCAGCCGATCGGCCGCGGCACCACCGAGCCGACCAGCATGCGATAGACTTGCCGCCGCTCCGCCTGCGCCGGGTCGATTTCGAAGTAGTCAGCCGTCATGAGATCAACCATCCGGAAGCCCCTTCGCGGCACAAGCGTTGCGCAAATCCGCGATGAACGTCAATATCGCCGCGAACCGGCGCGAATGCCCGCTGCGCTGCCGTTCGAAGTCGAGCGCCTGGGCGTAAAATTCGGCGCTGAAGTGCGCGGGCTCGATCTCAAAGCGCCGATGGACCGGGACGCTTTCGCCGGGTTCGAAGCAGCCTTGCTCGAGCATCCGGCCCAGCATCGCGCGGCCAGCGACTATTATCCGCAGCGCCGACGCATGGAACGCACCGCCATGGCCGGCGACGTGCCGTACTGACAGATCTATTTACGTCTATTTACGCCGCGTTTATTCGACGCGGTCGGATAGCAAACAGACGC
>JASHSE010000189.1 GCA_030036975.1 Xanthobacteraceae bacterium
TCCTGGTACGCCAGCGCTCGCTCCGGCGCGGAGAGGTTTGCGGCGGCAATGATCGCATCGGTCGCCGCCAAGCTGTCGCCGAGCGGCCGGGCGCGGGCCGGATATGGAACGTCGGCCAAATAGCGGGCGGCATTCCAAGCCGCGCCCTGATGGGTGAACTGATACGGGTCATAATAGTGGAACGCGTAACGCAAAGCGGGGTCGGCGGCGAACGGCGTTGTTTTCATTTTCATCAGCGCGGCCGCCGATGCTTCGTTGCCGCCTTCCAAAATCAGCGGAAGATCGGATGAGCCGGCCCGGGCCGCCGCGTAAGCGGCTTCGAGCATCGGCTGCCACGAGCCAGGTGCGATCGGCGGCTCATTCATCGGTTCGAGCGCGACGCGCTCGGAATGCAGTTGGCCAAGCAGCGCAGCCGTGTCCCGAAGGAGCCGCAGATAGGACTGAAATAGCGGTGTCTGCAGTCCGGCCGTGAGCGCGTGCGCGGTATAGTCCGGCTGCATGTCGCTCGGGTGAAAATCGACGATCACCCCGAGCCCCGATGCCAGAATGAGCTTCACGCGCTCGGCGAGCACGCGATCGACCGCGGCGCGGCGCGGTCCCTGAAACTGCAGGAACGGGCCGGGATCGACGGCCAAGCGGACAAAATCGAAGCCGGTGCGCCGCAACGTTTGCAATTCGTCGGGCGTCAGCGTGTAGGACGGTCCGACGAACGGCGGGAACGTAAAGGTCCTTGTCGCGTCAGGCTCGACGGCCGCCCATGTCGTGGCGGTAATGGCGATGCCGCGGTCAAATCGCGAACCCGGTTCCGCAGCCGCGGCCGGCGGCGCGGCAGCCGCGAGCAAGATCGCGGCGTCCAGCGCCAGAAGCGCAGCCCGCATGACTCTCTTCATGGGCCGTCCTCCGATCTGAATTGCACCATCGACTCATGCGTGCGAGCCGAAGCGGGCGACCGCCGCTACGCGCTTTGGCCGAGCGCATCCTTGACGACGGTACTTGCCATCCATGCGGCGGGCGGCTTGCGCGGCCGCAAGAAGCCCGGGAGGAAACACAGCGCTTGCGTGTTCCACGCCATGACGGAGTAGAGGCCGTGACGCAGCGAACGCCAGCGCCACGACATGACGGCGAATGGGAAAGCGAACAGCGCCGCGCTCGCGACCGCCGCGTCGAAGCCGCGGAGGACGGCCGCGGCGGCCGCGATGGCAGCCCACCACAGCGCGACCAAGGCGCAAAACCGCGAGTTCCTGTCATCACGCACGACCAGGCCGAAGTGGGGTTGTCCGAGCGACGCTCTGATGATCTCGCCGGGTCCGCAAGCATTGCGCGTCTTCATTCGCCGCAGCAGCAAAGCGTACGGATTGTCGACGCTGCAATAGTGCTCGACCGCGACGCACGCGATCTTGGCCAAAGTCCAGCCGCCGGCGCGCAGCCGCGCCGCCAATTCCAGCTCCTCGCCGCCATGCAGGTTGCGGTCGGTCGAGTAGCGGACGGCGTCGACGGCCGCGCGGCGGTAGAGACCGCAGCCGCTCAGACGCGTCACCACGCCAGGCCCGCGATCCGGATCGAAGCGGCGCACGCGTTGGTCATATTCCAGACCGCCGGCGTCGCGGTAGATCATGCCGCCGCCGACGCCGCCCATGGTCGGGTGATCGCGAAGGACACGGATGCCGGCCGCGAGAAAATCGCCTTGCAGCCGCATGTCGCCATCCATCAGGAAGAGAAATTCACCTCTGCTGTATTGAAAGCCCAATTGCGCGCCGGCGCCGCAGGAGCGGTCCGTCGGGTCGTTCAGGCGCACGATCTTGATCGGATAGCGTTGGGCGATTTCGATGGTCCTATCGGTCGATGCGCCGTCGGCCAGAATCACTTCGCCGTCGATTTCGGCCAGCGCCGCAAGCGCGCTCTCGATGGCGCCGGCGATATGCCGTTCCTCGTTGAACGCCTTGATGATGACGCTGACGATCGGTCGCTTGCCGTCCGACATGGTCTGCCCCGCGGCTCGTCCTCACATGGCGACGACGGGATGGCCGAGCCGCGAGTTGAATGCGCGGCTCAAGCCGTTGAGCTTGCAGTGCAGCGTGGATGGGTTCTCGTCACGCGTCAGGCAAATGCGCGGCAGTGCGTGCAGATGACGGCGATGTTCGGCGAACAGCATCCCGGACCGCGTCGTGACGGCGGTGCGAAAGCCGAGGGTGCGGCAAATTTCCGCCTCGCGATCGCCGCATGCGCCGGAATGGCCGAACGGATAGGCATTGTGATTGACCGGCCTGCCGGTGATCTGTTCCAGGAATGCGCGATTCTGCGCCATTTCCCAGCGCGCCGTTGCGGGCGTCGTGCGGGCCAGATTTGGATGCGTCGTGGTGTGGCCGCCGATGGTGACCAGGGGATGCGCCGAGAGAGTGCGCAGTTGTTCCTCGCTGAGCGCCTCGCTGTCGACCAACGCCCGGATTTGAATGCCCGCGTCGGCAAGCGTCGCGCGGATCGCCGGCAACAGATCGAAGTTCTTGTGGACCGCGGCCTCGATCGCCACATAGGCGCGCTGTTTGCTCGGCGCGTCGGCGCAATGGAAGCGCCCGAGCCCCGGGATCACGACGTCGTCGTGCGACCGGATCAGCGCGGCAAGGCCGAACCACCAGGCGTCGATCTCGCGAGTGACCATGCCGGTGGAAACATAGACCGTGAAAGGCGCCGCGAACTTCTCCATGCCCGGCAGCGCCTTGGTCAGATTATCGGCAAAGCCGTCGTCGAAGGTGAAGGTGACGAACGGGCGCGCAACGGGCGTGCTCAGCCGTTCGATGGCCTCGTCGAAAGTGACCAGGTCGAACCGCTGTTGGCGCAGCCGGCGCAGAATCCATTCCAGCTTTCCGGCCGGGCAACGCAGCGTATGGTCCGGATGAAACTCATCGTCGTCGACGATGCTGTGCAGCGCGAAGATGGTGCCGCGCCCGCGATAGCGAGCCGCCAGCGCACCGCTCAATCCGGAGAAGTGCGCCGCGGTGTAGACTGCGCTTTTGATGGCCTCTGGTAGCGACACGACACCGTCTCGCTGTTGCGATTCATTGACGTGGCGCCGGTTTGCCAGTCCGCCGCCACGGTCTCATCAATAGTCAATGATAGGCCGGGACGCTTGGGTTGCGTCAGAGTAACCCTAATGACCGCTGCAATGCGGCGGCGGCCGGGCGCTTTCGTATCCGTCTGTGCTAGAGCAGATTCCGGTCAGGTTGAACGCTCTTTCCTTCGTCATGCGCGGGCTTGACCCGCGCATCCATGCTGACTGGCCGCAAACCGAGAGCGCCGCATGGATTGCCGGGTCAAGCCCGGCAATGACGAGTAGAAAGGTACGATTCAATTCAATCGAAATTTGCTCTGGTC
>JASHSE010000190.1 GCA_030036975.1 Xanthobacteraceae bacterium
AAGCTGCGTGCCAAATGCTTGCCGGTGGCATTGCCGTTGTCGACCGCCTGGATCGTGCGGCCGTCATATTGCTCGACGCCGCCGCGCTCCTTGACCCATTCGACGCGGCTGCGCCTGAGGCCCTGTTCGACGTCGATCACCGCGTCGTTGTCGGTGTACGGGCCGGAGGGGTCATAAACCCGCACCGGCTCCTCGCCGGAACCTTCCGTGAGCGGGATCTCGCGCAGCGGCACGCGCAGGTCGGGCGCCGCCTCGGGCGTCGCGTAGATTTTGTGCGAGCCGGCGATCGGGCCGGTGGTGACCTTCGGGGTGGCGAAATCGGCTTCGGACAGCGGCTTGTTCATCGGGCGCTCCTTGGCGGTCGCTCCATTATGGGGCGATCCGGACAGCGGCGGGATGTTGCGGGACGGGTTTTTACGAGAAGTTTCCGTCCCTTCGCCGGCATGACCCGGATCAGGTTCAAAGGGTTTTCCGCACGATGCGGATTCTCAGCGCCTATCGGCGCTCCCCTCGAAACCCTTGTAATCTAGGCTCGCCGGGGCAAGTGTCAACGCGGCGACGCGATGGCTGTGTTGGCGGCGGGACATGCCTTGCCGCGAATCCGCGCTGCCCGCCGGCGCGCCGTCGCCGCGGCGGCGCTTTGCGTCCATAGCGCGATAAGCCCCGCATCCGAGGTAGCAATAACAAGGTCGCAATGTTAGGTTGCCGGCATCGGCATTCGAAAAGGGGAGCGATGTCATGCCAGCCAAAATTGTCGACCTGTCAGCGCGATCGCGTATTATTGAGGACGAGCCGTTTGGCTTGCATTTCTGGGAGTGCACGCCGCAGGAATATCTGAACTTCGTGAAAGACCCTCGCGGCTTTCTCGCATCGATGGGCGTGAACCTGCCGGCAGAGTGCCGGATTGAAACGACCATCGAGAATCACGACTGGCTAAGCGGCAACACCGCCAAACTTGCGGCCGATAACGGCCCTGTCATCATTTGCAACATCGGCCACGGCAACGTAGCGGTTGCGCGCAACATTTATCGCGTCATCAGCTACGCCCACACGCACGATACGATCGGCGCGCACAAGAAGGACCTGTTGCATTCGCGGGAGGAGCAGGAACGCAAAGCGTAATGGTAATAGCTTGTAGCTTGTAGCCCGCATGAGCGGAGCGATATGCGGGAACTGCGAAGTTGGCTTGTCGGCCGCTCCCGGATTTCGCTCCGCTCATCCGGGCTACGGTTCTTTGGGCTGCGTCAGCGCTCCTCGTCGCGCGGCACGTAGCGCGACACCGCCACGCTCTTGTCGCAGGCCTGCAAGAACGCATCGAGCATCCGGTAATGCCGCTCGACCACGCGGCGGCCGGACAGGATGCAGCCGTAGCCCGGCGCGATCGTCTCGACGTCGTAGGTCTCGAACACTTTGGCGATGCCGCGGCGGATCGAATCGGTCGGCGCGCCTTCCAGCCACCAGTAGCGGGTGTTGAGCATGAACGAGCGCACGTCGCGCGGCGTCGTGGCATCGTTGTCCGCTTCGGTGACGATCCACGGCCCGGCGGCGGAGTCGCGCCAGACGTGGGTGAACATGTCGGAGGAGAACAGCGTGCGGGTGGCGCGGTCATAGAGCCAGCGTGTGGCGATGAGGCGGAGCGGCGCCTGCATCACGTCGATGGCGCGCGGGCCGCCGCCGAGCGCGATGGTGTCGGCGCGCGACACCGCGGTGACATTCATGGATTTGAGCACGTCGCGGCCGTCGGCCTTGGCGCCGAAGTCGAACCACAGGGCGGCGTCGATATTGCTGGTGTAGCAGGTCTTGACGTTGAAATGCGCCGCAAAGCTCTCGACATTGTTGATCGACATGAATTCGTTGAGGCGGAGCGGAAACAGCGACAGCGGCAGCGCCGGCGCGATCAGCGCTTCGATCTGGCCGCGGATGACCGCCTCGTCCTTGCCGAAGCCGGTGTCGATCAGCATGGCGGCGTCAGGCTCGGTGAGCAGATAGCTGTTCGCCACCGCAAAGCCGCGTGCGCTCGCCGGATACGAGCTGACCCGGCCGTCGAGCGCGAATGCGTTCTGCAGCGCATAGAGCCGGCCGGCCGCGAGCGTCGCGGCGCCGCCGGTAAAGGGCCGCGGCGCGCCGGTTCGTGCGTCGCGCGCGTGTTGTGTTGCTATCGCCATGACGGTCCGAACCTTAACGGCCCGCCGCGACGAAGGGAACAGCCTGTAGGATGGGTTTCGCAAGAGCTCAACCCATCCTACGCTCGCTGCGTCAAAAAGCTCGGAGTGCCCATCGTGATGCTGCCGGAAACGCGGCGCTCGTGAACGTGCCCTCTCCCCTTGCGGGAGAGGGCTACTCGGCGGTTCAACAACAAAAGTGGGTGAGGGTCGCGGCCGCAACCCCTCACCGAACCGAGTTTGTTGCGCGGCTTGCGTCGCCCGCAAGGGGAGAGGGCGCTGTAACGCGCGCAGCGCTTTCTGACGCAGCGGGATCAGCCGCAGTCAGTCGGAGCGGCCAATCGCGGCGCTGACCAGTTTGATGCCGTCGTTGCTGGCCCATTCGGCGGGGCCCGCCATATTGCCGATCTCGCAGCCGTGCGGGCCGATGATCAGCGTGGTCGGCATGCCGAACGCCTTGCCGGCCTCTTTGAGCGTCTCGAACACCTGGGCGCTGTCATCCGCATAATAGGCGAGGTGGGTGACGCCGACCTGCTTCAAGAAATCGCGCGGCTTTTGCGGATCGCGGGTGTCGATATTGACGGCGACGACCTGAAATTTGTCGCTGCCGAGTTTGGCTTGCAGCGCGTCGAGCGCCGGCATTTCCTTGCGGCACGGCACGCACCAGGTGGCCCACAGGTTGAGCAGCACGGTGCGGCCGCGCCAATCCTTGAGCGTGCGGACTTCGCCGGCGCCGTCCTTGAAGGCGAGGTCGGGCACCCGGAACCCGGTATGCGCCACGGCGAGCGCCGCGACCTCGCCTTGGGCAAGCGGCGCGATCCGCGCCGCGGTGGCGACTGCCTGCCGGCAGGCGGCAGCGTCCGGATTGCTTCGCAGATGTCCGATCCCGTATACCCCCACCACAACGGCCAGGACCGCGATGGCGGCTGCGACGGCAAAGCGGCGGCGGTGGTTTGCGGCCCGGCCCGGCCTTTCGGATTGTTGTTTTTGTTCACTCATCGGCGACTGACAGACTAGGCTGCGGACTTCGTGGAACCTCGGGCGGACGCAAAACCATGGCCAATAAAATATGGGGCGGACGCTTCGGCCAAAAGCCCGATCCACTGATGGAGGAGATCAACGCCTCGATCGACATCGACCGCAAGCTTTACCGGCAAGACATCGCCGCCAGCAAGGCGCATGCGGCGATGCTCGCCAAAAGCGGCATCATCACCGCCCAAGATGCAAAGAAGATCGCTCACGGTCTAGACACGATCCTGTCAGAGATCGAGGCCGGCAAGTTCGCCTTCAAGCGGGCGCTCGAGGACATCCACATGAACGTGGAGAGCCGGCTCGCCGAGCTGATCGGCCCGGCGGCCGGGCGGCTGCACACCGCGCGCTCGCGCAACGACCAGGTCGCGACCGATTTCCGGCTCTGGGTCCGCGACGCCATCGATGCGATCGACGGCGCGCTCGCCGGCTATCAGCGGGCGCTGGCGGAGCGAGCGCTGCAGCACGCCGCGACCGTGATGCCGGGCTTCACCCACATGCAGACCGCGCAGCCGGTGACGTTCGGCCATCATCTGTTGGCCTATGTGGAAATGGCGGCGCGCGACCGCGGCCGCTTCGCCGACGCGCGGGCGCGGCTCAACGAAAGCCCGCTCGGCGCCGCGGCGCTTGCCGGCACTCCGTTCCCGATCGACCGGGCGATGACCGCCAAGGATTTGGGTTTTGCCCGGCCGATGGCCAATTCGCTCGATGCCGTCGCCGACCGCGACTTCGTGCTGGAGGCGCTGTCGGCCGCCGCCATCGCGGCGCTGCACCTTTCGCGCTTTGCCGAGGAGATCGTGATCTGGTCGTCGCCGCTCGTCGGTCTGATCCGGCTGTCCGACCGCTTCACCACCGGCTCCTCGATCATGCCGCAGAAGCGCAATCCGGACGCCGCGGAACTCGTGCGCGCCAAGGCCGGCCGCATCGTCGGCGCGCTGCTTGGACTTCTGACAGTGATGAAGGGGCTGCCGCTCGCCTACCAGAAGGACATGCAGGAGGATAAGGCAGGCGCGATCGACGCCTTCGAGGCGCTGGCGCTGTCGATTGCCGCCATGACCGGCATGGTGCGCGACCTGGAGCCCGACGTGGCGCGCATGCGCGCCGCCGCCGGCGAAGGCTATTCGACTGCCACCGACTTGGCCGACTGGCTGGTGCGCGCGCTCAAGCTGCCGTTCCGAGAGGCCCATCACGTGACCGGCCGGATCGTCGCCAAGGCGGCCGAAGCGGGCGTTGCGCTCGACCGGCTGCCGCTCGAGGCGATGCAGGCGATCGAGCCGCGCATCGCCGGGGATATCTTTGCGGTGCTTTCGGTCGATAAATCGGTGGCAAGCCGTGCCGGCTATGGCGGCACCGCGCCCAAAAACGTGCGGCAGCAAGCCAAAAGCTGGCTTAAGCGATTGGAACGCGACGGTTTTTCGGGAAAAGCGCGGGACCGTAGCCCGTAGCGGACGGCAACGGCTTGGCAACGCATTCGCGACAAAATCTCGCCGCGCGACGGTGATCTGCTAGGCTTGCTGCACTTGGGCTTGCTGCACTTGGGCTTGCCGCACTTGGGCGGCCGCGGCGACGGGGGAACAGGACTTGGCGTGTCATCATCTAGGTTTCGCAGGCGCGCTGGTCGTGGCGCTGGCCCTGCCGCTCGCGCTCGCGGCGTGCGGCCGTAAAGGGCCGCTCGATCCGCCGCCGAGCGCCCAACTGCCGCCGGCGCCTGCGGCGGCTCCCGCCTCGAACGTCGCGCCTGGGTCGCAAACCTATGTGGATCCGCTGACCCCGATCGGCACTGCCCAGCAGGCGCCGCCGCCGGCGGTGGCGACGCAGGCCTTGCCCGCGGCGACGCAGCCGATGGCGAAGACATTTATCCTCGACCCGCTGATCCGATAGGCCGGCTGCGGCGCGCTCGCGCGGTAGCGGAACCTGTGCGCACAGGCTAAAGCAATTCCCTGAAAGCTCGTCATTGCGAGCGAAGCGAAGCAATCCCCCACCCTAACCCTCCCCCGCAAGCGGGGGAGGGTTAGGGTGGGGGCCCCCTGGATTGCTTCGTCGCCGCTTCGGGGCTCCTCGCAATGACGAGGCAATTTTGCTGGAATCTGGTCCAACAAGGTCATGCATCATTTTGCCTATCGGGGCGGTGCGCTGCACGCCGAGGACGTCGATCTTGTGGCGCTCGCTGACGCGGTCGGCACGCCGCTTTATTGCTATTCGACCGCCACCATCGAGCGCCATTACCGCGTGTTCGCCGACGCCTTTGCCGGCGTCGACGCGCTCATTTGTTATTCGGTCAAGGCCAATTCCAACCAGGCGGTGATCGCCACTTTGGGCCGGCTCGGCTCGGGCGTCGACGTGGTCTCGGGCGGCGAACTTCGGCGCGCCTGCGCCGCCGGCATCCCGCCGGACAAAATCATGTTTTCCGGCATCGGCAAGACCGCGGCTGAACTGGCGCTTGCCGTCGATACCGGCATTTTCTGCGTCAACGTCGAATCCGAGCCGGAGCTCGAACTTCTGTCGTCGATCGCCGCCGGCAAGGGCCGCAGCATCTGCATCGCCGTGCGCGTCAACCCCGACATCGACGCCAAGACCCACGCCAAGATCTCAACCGGCAAGGCCGAGAACAAATTCGGCATTCCGATCAGCCGCGCGCGCGGCGTCTATGCGCGTGCCGCCAAACTGCCCGGCCTGCGCGTCGCCGGCGTCGACATGCATATCGGCAGCCAGATCGTCGCGCTCGATCCGTTCGGCGACGCGTTCGCGCTCTTGGCCGATTTCGTGCGGGCGCTGCGCACCGACGGCCACACCATCGCGCATCTCGACCTCGGCGGCGGGCTCGGCATTCCTTATCGCCACGACAATGAGCCGCCGCCCGACCCGCAGGCCTATGCGGCTTTGGTCAAGCGCGCCACCGCCGGCCTCGACTGCAAGCTGATCTTCGAACCCGGCCGGCTGATCGTCGGCAATGCCGGCATCTTGCTCACGCGCGTACTTTATCTGAAAAAGGGCGAGGCCAAGACTTTCGTCATCGTCGATGCCGGCATGAACGATTTGATCCGGCCGACCCTGTACGAGGCGCATCACGACATTTGGCCGGTGCGGCAGGCGCCGGCAGGCGCCGCGCGAATCATTGCCGACGTTGTCGGGCCGGTTTGCGAATCCGGCGATTTCCTCGCGCGCGACCGCGCGCTCGTTGCGCCGCGGCCGGGCGACCTTCTCGCCGTCATGAGCGCCGGCGCCTACGGCGCGGTGCAATCCGGCACCTACAATACCCGCGCGCTCGTCCCCGAAGTGCTTGTGCGCAAAGCCGAATGGGCGCTGGTGCGGCCGCGCATCAGTGCCGAACAATTGATCGCGCTCGACCGTATGCCGGCTTGGTTTTAGCCGATGCTGAACGCGTTCCGGCCCGTCCGCCGAGCATATATATTGTATTGAGCTCGCCTTGTTTGTTGCATGAGATCCGCCATGAACAATTTCGGACGCATCACACAGAACCCTGCGGTCATGGGTGGCAAGCCTTGTATTCGTGGCATGCGCGTCACCGTAGGGATGATCGTCGGCCAGATTGGCGCAGGCCTTACGATCGAGCAACTGCTCGCTGATTATCCTTACCTCGAACGCGAGGATGTTCTTGAGGCGTTGCGCTACGCGGCGTGGCGAGCGCAGGAGCGCGAGATCGATCTTGCCGGCGCCAAATGAAAATTTTGATCGATATGAACCTGTCGCCGCGCTGGGTCGATCTTCTTGCGTCAGCTGGGTTCGAGGCGGTGCACTGGTCGCAAGTTGGCCCTGCAAGTGCTCGTGAGGATGAGCTGACGAGGTGGGCCGCGAAGCACGACCATGTTGTTTTCACGAGTGATTTAGACTTTGGCGCGATCCTGGCGGCGACAAAGGCACGAGGACCGAGCGTGTTGCAATTGCGCAATGACCTTCTGACGCCCGAGGCAATGGGCGGAACCGTGCTCTCCGCTCTCAAGCAGACGCGAGCGGAATTAGAGAGCGGCGCGCTGGTCTCCCTTGACGCGGCGCGCGCGAGGTTGCGCGTCCTCCCCCTGGGCGAATGATCTTCGTTGATTCGGTAGTAAAAAACTCGACATCTCAGGGTGCCGGTCTTTCGATCATGTAGCGAAGAGTCGATCGAGGCCCTCGATGATCGGCCAGAGGCCTTCTGGGGCGGGCGGACGGCCAAGTGCTTGTGAGGGCTAGCAAATAGGTTGGTGCGGATTCTACCGCCAAGCAATCGGTCGTGGGGCCATGAAGCCCCGGCTGTGAATTTGCATGCCTCGGCTGCGGGACTTTAAGTGCCTTGAACCCGCCCTCATGTTAACGTGTTGTCTTGCGATGCTTTGGCGGCGCGTGCGGCCGCCGGCCGCCGGCTGTTTTGCGGAGCCCTTTGTGACCGACGCGATGTCGCCCGATCAGGCGTCCGTGCCGCCACCCGGCGAGCCGAGCGGTTCGCTGCTTTCGCGCGCGCTCAACCGGGCGCGCTGGGTGATCGTTTGGGAACGGTTGTGGCCGGCGCTGGCGACGCTGGCGACGGCGGTCGGGTTGTTCCTCGCCGTGTCGTGGCTCGGCGCCTGGCTATGGCTGCCGCCGCTTGCCCGCGCCATCGGCGTGTTGATTTTCGCCGGGCTGGCCGTCGCTGCCGCCGTGCCATTCGCCTTTCTGCGGCTGCCCGGCACGTCGGACGGCTTGCGGCGGCTCGACCGCGCCAGCGGGCTGATCCATCGCCCCGCCACCGCGATGGCCGACCAACTTGCCGTGCCGGCACAAGACCCGCATGCGCTCGCGCTGTGGAACGCCCATGTCGAACGCGCCCGCCGCGCCGCGCGGGCGCTCAAGGCGGGGCGGCCGTCGCCGCGCCTTGCCTGGCGCGACCCGTATGCGGTACGCGGCCTCGTTCTCATCGCCTGCATTGCCACGTTCCTCGCCGCCGGCGGCGAACGCGTAAAGCGCGTCGCGGCAGCGTTCGACTGGCACGGCGTCGTGGTGCCGGCGAACTTCCGCATCGATGCCTGGGTGATCCCGCCGCTCTACACCGGCAGGCCGCCGGTGGTGCTGCCCGGCATTCATCCGGGCGAGGCTTTCGCGC